>NZ_DASYZI010000023.1:0-40323 GCF_035946395.1 Actinocrinis sp. | reverse complement strand
TCACCGGCCGCGCCGACAGACGGCGAGGCGGTGTACGCCCCGGATTCGACCACCAACTGATAGACCCCCAGCTGCGGGTCCTCGGCGGTCTCCGCCCTGCTCTTCGGGTTGATCGAGGTCTTGAAGTCCACCAGGTAGGCGCGGCCCTCGGCGTCCAGCTCGATCCGGTCGATCGCGCCGCGCAGCACCACCGGGATCCCGCCGACGGTGAGCGAGGTCTCGAAACCGTGCTCGGCGGCGGCGAACACCCGGCCGTCGGAGCGGTGTTCGTGCCAGACCAGGAAGCGCTCCAGCGCACGACGCGCTGCCCGCTTCTCCTGCTCGGACTTCCACGGCGCGTCAAAAGGAAGACTGTCCCAGACTCGGTCGAGGCGGTCCATCAGCACGTCGATGTCCGCCTTGGTGCGGCCGACGGCCACCTCCTCGGCCAGGGCGTGGAAGAGGACGCCGATGCCCTGCGCGTCGGTCGAGGGCTCCTTCGCCGAGGCCTGGCTCTCCAGGAACCAGCGCAGCCCGCACGCTTCGAGCGCCGCAACGGCGCTCGCAGACAGGTGGACCGGCCCGCCGGGATCCGAGATCGGCGTGCCGTTCTCGGTGTAGTCGTAGAGGCCCCACCACTGGCTCGGGTGCGCGTTCGGGACCAGGCGGCTGCCGTTCGCCGCGGTGGCCGAGGCGAGCCGGGCCAGCCGCCGGACCGCCTCTGCACGCAGCTGCGGCGGAGCCGCCGGATCGCTCGCGGCCCGGCGCAGCTCCGCGATCAGGGCGGCGAGGTTGAGCGGGCGGCGCCGGAACCCGGCGGACCGGCGCACCTCCACACCGAGCTCGTGCAGAAACCGCGAGGGTGATTCGCCGTCCTCGTCGGAATCGTCCACGGCGGTGACTGTCAGGCGTTCCCGGGCACGCGTGATCGCCACGTAGAACAGCCGCCGTTCCTCGGCCAGGATCTCCGCCGGAGACAACGGCTCGGTCAAACCGGTGCGGCCGATCCGGTCGGGTTCGAGCAGTGAGCCGCGCCGACGCAGGTCGGGCCACAGCCCTTCCTGTACTCCCGCGACGACGACCACACGCCATTGCAGGCCCTTGGAGCGGTGCGCGGTGAGCACCTGGACCGCGCCTCCGCGTACGGCTCGATCGGCGATCGTGTCCGCGGCTATCGACTGCGCCTGTAGACCGCTGATGAAGTCGGTCACGCCGACATAGCCAGCCCGCTGCCGCGCTCGGGCGGCGAGTGCGAACAGGGCGATGACCGCGTCGAGGTCGCGGTCGGCGAGCCGCCCGGCAGACCCGCCGCGCTCGACGGCGCGACGCAACCGCTCCGGCCAGCCGGACCGGATCGGTGGCCGGGCGTGCGTGTCGCCGTTCCACAGCAGCCAGAGGGCGTCCTCGACCGTGCCACCCTCGGCGAGTCTGTCCCGCGCGGCTTGGAGCAGCCGGGCGACGACGAGGGCTGATCCGCCGACTCGTGGATCGATTCCGGCGAGGACGCGGGGATCGGCCACGGCTTCGCGGATCAGGTGATCGGCCGGTCGGGCGAACGGCATCGAGTCGGTGGTAGCAGTGGCGGTTATGTCGGCGGCGCCACTGGCAGTGGCGGTGTGATCAGCGGTGGCGGTGGCGGCGCTATCAGCGCCGTTGTCGGCATCAGAGACGGTGTCGATATCAGAGACGGTGTCGGTATCCAAGGCAGCGTCGGCGGCGGTGCGCGGCCCGGAGTCGGGCTGCGGTGCGGGCTCGCGGTCGGGGCGGGGTGCTGCGGAGGAGTCGGCGGAGCGAGTGGCTCTCGCGGCGGCGAGCGCAGCCTGCTCCTCCGCGCGCAGCGCACGACCGAGGCGGCGCAGATCCGCGCTGTCCAGGCCGCCGAGTGGTCCGGTCAGCAGGCTGCGGGCGACCTGCGCGGTCAGGGCGGCCGGTTCGGCTGCGCAGCGCAGCGCCGTCAGGAGCGTGCCGACGGCCGGTTCCTGGGACAGCGGCAGATCGTCGCCGAGCACTTCGACCGGAACGTTCGCGACGAGCAGGGCACGGCGCACCGGGGCGAGTTGCAGACCGTCGCGCGCCAGCACGGCCATCTGCTCCCACGGCACCCCGTCTTCCAAGTGCGCGCGGCGCAGCAGATCGGCGATCGCGGCGAGTTCCGAGGCCGGATCGGGGAAGGCGATCGCCTCGACTCGGCCCTCGGGCGAATCGGTCGACACCGCTGCGGAATGCAGCTCGCGGTGCTCACGGATCCGTTCGGCAGGCAACCGGGTGATCGGTATGCGCCTGGCGACCGCGCGCGAGGCGCTCAGCAGGGTCGGCCCGGCACGCCTGCTGGTGCGCAGCACGACGATCCGGGCCGGTTCGCCGTCACGCCGGCGGAACGTCTCCTGAAAGTTGAGGATGCCGTTCACGTCCGCGCCGCGGAACGTGTAGATCGACTGGTCCGGGTCGCCGACGACGACCAGGTCCCGGCCGTCTCCGGCCAGCGTCCGCAGCAGCCGGACCTGGGCCGGGTCGGTGTCCTGATACTCGTCGACGAAGACCGCCCGGTACCGGGCACGCAGCGCCGAGCGCAGCTGCGGTGACTCGCTCAGCTGCACCGCGCGATGCACCAGCTCGGCGTAGTCGAGCACGCCACGCGCGTCGGCAACGTCCAGGTACTCCTCGAAGAAGCGGGAGGCGGCCAGCCAGTCCGCGCGGCCGGCCCGTTCGGCGAATCCGGCCAGGTCCTCGGGGTCGAGACCCAGGTCCCGCGCACGTACCAGCACTCCGCGCAGCTCCTCGGCGAAACCGCGCGTACCCAGCGCGGCGCGCAGCGTCTGCGGCCAGCCGCCCGGGCCCGGGCCCCAGCCGCCGGGCTCCACGGTTCCGCGCACCAGTTCGCGGATGACCACGTCCTGCTCGGGACCGGACAGCAGCCGCAGCGGGTCGCCGAGTAGTTCCGGCTGTTGATACTGGCCGACCAGGGCGTAGCAGAAGGAGTGGAACGTCGTCGCGGTCGGCGCCCCCGCACCAGGCGCCAGCCGCGACCCGATCCGCTCGCGCAACTCGGCTGCGGCGGCCCGGCTGAAGGTGAGCACCAAGAGCTCCTCGGCACGCAGTGCCGCCGGCCCTCGGGTGCGGCCGAGCACCGCCTCGACCAGCGTCGTGGTCTTCCCGGTGCCCGGTCCGGCCAGCACGAGCAGCGGACCGCCGCGGTGCTCGGCGACCTCGCGTTGCTCGCGATCAAGCCGCGGCCCGCCGCCCGCCCCGGCCGGGGGCGGGCGCAGCAGACGGAAGGGGGCTGCGGCACGCTCGGTGGCACGCGCGCTCATCCCAGCCTCCTTCCGTTCGAAGTGCTTCCGTTCGGGGTGCAACCCGGCTCAATGAACCGACATTGGCCATGAGAGCACAAACCGCCGACAACGGATTGAAAATCGGAAAGGGGTTGTGGATAACCTCCGCTCCGCGAGCCGGACCGGATCACCGCACCGCATCCCCGCGGGTGGCCAAACGGCGCTCTTCGAATTTAGCCGGGGCCGCGGCCGTGAGTCGGCCGGCGCCCAGCGGCGGACGAGCCTACAGCCACGCACAAAGCCCCGGCCAAGTTCGAAGAGCCCAAACGGTTGCGCCAGGCTGATTGGCTTACTTTCACCGGGGTTATCCGGTCACCGTACGTGAGCTGGGAGGTCGACGGGTGGAATTCACTGCCCATCCCACCGGGCCGTCCCCAAATTCACCCGTTCGCGAGACTTGTCGTACGAGGTCCCCTCGTCCTCGTAGTGCCTGGCCGCCTCGCCGCGCAGATGCGGCGGCAGCGTTCCCGAGGCGTTGACCACTCGCCACCACGGCACCGCCGCGCCATGCCGGGACATCACGGCACCGACCTGCCGAGGTCCGCCATCCTCCAGAAACTCGGCTATGTCCCCATAAGTCAGCACCATGCCGCGTGGGATCGACTCGACCACGTCGAGCACCTGCCTGATGAACACGGGCGACTCCGGGTCGCCCGCCGGAGTGAGACCTGGCTGCGTCACAATCAACCTTCGGAAGGATTTCTGCCGTCATGGGGAGACGCCAGGATATCCGCGTCGAATGCCGGCGCACTGCAACCCTGGGCTGCGTACAGGCACAGGGATAGGTAACGATAGGGGTAAGTGTGCGTACGCACAGCGGGATCGCAGTAAACCGTGAAGACGGAAACATGGATCAGGTGAGCCTCAGCGGGGAGGGCGACACCACGCACGGCGTGGCCAGCTCTGTCTCCAACCTGCCCAAACTGGTGCCGTCGATGGTGCTTCCCGCCCAGGTCGCCGTGGACGAGCCGCCCGAGCCTCCCCGGATAAGACGCCCGCCGGACCTGATGCGGCTGCTGTTCGAGACCACGATGATGCTGGTCGTCCTGCTGCTGGCGATCCCCGGGGCGAGCACGACGACCGGCCTCGAAACGGACATCCACAACAGCCTCACGATCGCCCCACAGCTGTTCCTGTCGACCGTCACCCTGCTCAGCAACATCGCGACCGCGGTGATCCCGGTCGGTTTGGCGGTCGAACGGCTCTACCGGCGTGAAGGGCGGCGCGTCGCGGACGCCGTCATCGCCGCGGCGATCGCCTACGTCGGGGCGGCACTGCTCAACCTGTGGATCGACTCGGACACCTCCCCGGACTGGCTGTCCGAGGTGCTGACCAGGCACTTGAACAGCAGCACGACCACGCCGCTGCACGTTTACATCGTCACGCTCATCGCGTTCCTCACGATCATCGGGTTCGGCGACCGGCCCGCGTTGCAGACCTTCACTTGGTCCTCGGTGTTCACGTACGCGGTGGCCACCCTCATCAACGGTGACAGTGCGCTGGTCGGCTTGATCGTGACCTTCCTGTTCGGGCGGAGCATCGCGTTCGGATGGCGTTACGCACGTGGCGTCGTCAACGCGCGGCCGACCGGAAGCGACGTGGTGATGTCACTGTTCGACGCCGGACTCCAACCGGTGACGTGCCGCTGGATAGGTGAAACCGACGACACTCGCCGCTACGAGGCCGATACGCACGACGGCCGTCTGCTCGACATCATCGTGCTGGACCGGGACAGGCAGGCGGTCGGCCTGGTTTACCGGCTGTACCGGCGTATCAGGCTGCGTGGCCCGGCTCAACGTCGCAATCTGCTGTCCTTCAGGCGCGCGGTGGATCAGGAAGCGTTGATGTCCTACGCGCTGCGCGATGTCGGTATCCGCACCCCACGGCTGCTAGCGGTTCGGGAGTTGAGCGCCGATGCCGCGTTGCTCGCCTACGAGCGAGTCGAGGGCCGGACGCTTGAAAAACTGGCGCCCGAAGACCTCACCGACGAGTTGCTGACCAGGATCTGGCAGCTTCAGCACCAGATGCAGCTGCACCAGATGGCGCACCGCAGGTTTGCGCTCGATTCCCTGCTGGTCGACCGCGACGGCCAGGTATGGCTGCTCGATCTACGCAACGGCGAGATCGCGGCCAGCACGTTGCAAACCCGGCTGGACACGGCCGAGCTGATGGCGACGCTGGCGCTGCGTTACGGCCCTGAGCGCACGGTACGCGTCGGTGCGCGAGTCCTCGGCGTCGACGCGATCGGCGCGGCGCTGCCGATGCTGCAACCGGTCGTGCTCACCCGCACCACCAGGTCGGCGGTACGCAAGTCCAAGGACCTGCTGCAACACATCCGTGAGCAGATCCTGGCCTACAAGCCGCAGGCCACACTCGCAGCCGAGCCGGTGAAGCTGGAACGGCTGAAGCCGAGAACGCTGCTGACCGTCGGCGCAGGCTTGGTCGCGGCGTACCTGGTGCTGTACCAGCTGGCCAGCTCGAAGATCAGCCCGGCCAGCATCGCCGCCTCCGCCTCGCCCTGGTGGGCGATCGTCGCGGTGCTCGCCTCGTTCTTCACGTACGTGGCGGCGGGGATGGTCCTGACCGGGTTCATCCCGGAGAAGCTGCCCGTGGTCCGCAACTTCCTGGTACAGGTCGCGGCGGGTTTCGTGTCCATCGTCGCGCCGGCGGCGGTCGGCGGCGTCGCGCTCAACACCCGTTACCTACAGAAGCAGGGCATCGCCACCGGCCCGGCAGTCAGCGCGGTCGGCGCGTCACAGGCGGTCGGCTTCATCATGCACATCGCGCTGATCGCCGCGTTCGGCTTCATCGCGAACACCGGCGCGAGCGGCCACGGCGGCGCCTACGCGCCATCCACGGTGATCATCGCCATCCTGCTGTCGATCGCAGTGATCGTGATGATCACTGTCAGTGTGTCGCCGCTACGCAAGTTCGCGGTGACCAGGCTCAAGCCGTTCTTCGAGGGAACGCTGCCGCGGCTGCTCGATGTCGCGCAGAACCCGCAGAAGCTCGCGATCGGCCTCGGCGGCACGATCCTGCTGTCGCTGATGAACGCGCTGTGCCTGTGGGCGTCAATCCTGGCGATCGACCCGCACGCACACATCTCCTACCCGACCACCGCGGTCGTCTTCCTCACCGCGCAGGCCGTCGGCTCGGTGATCCCTGTGCCGAGCGGCATCGGAACGGTCGAACTGGCCATGGCGGGGGCGCTCGCGAGCATCGGCGGACTGCCCGCGTCGGTAGGTACGCCGGCGGTCTTCCTCTTCCGCATGCTGCGTACGTATCTCCCCGTCATCCCGGGGTATTTCGCGCTTACGCATCTACAACGCGAGGACGCGCTGTAGATGCGTAATGCGCAGACTCGATCGCTTAGCGGACAGGCTGTGGATCAGTGATCGGTGATCAGTAGACCGGCTTGTCCGGCTCGATCTGGTTGACCCAGCCGATGACGCCCGAGCCGACGTGCACCGCGTCGGCGAACCCGGCGGCCTTCACGAGCGCCAAGACCTCGGCCGACCGGTTGCCGGTCTTGCAGTGCAGCACGATCCGCTTGTCCTGCGGCAGGTCGGCCAGCGCGTCGCCCAGGGTGAACTCGTTCTTCGGGATCAGCACCGCGCCGGGGATCGAGACGATCTCGTACTCGGCGGGCTCACGCACGTCGATGATCTGGATGCTCTTGCCCTCATCGATCCACTGCTTGAGGGTGCGCGGCGTGATCGTCGAGGCCCTGGCCGCCTCGACGGCCTCCTCGGAGGCCGCGCCGCAGAACGCCTCGTAGTCGATCAACTCGGTGACCGTCGGGTTCTTGCCGCAGATGGCGCACTCCGGGTCCTTACGCACCTTGACAGTGCGGTACGACATCTCCAGAGCGTCATAGACCATCAGCCGACCGACCAGCGGCTCGCCGATACCCGTGAGCAGCTTGATGGCCTCGGTGACCTGGACGGAGCCGATCGAGCCGCACAGCACGCCGAGCACGCCGCCCTCGGCGCACGAGGGCACCATGCCAGGGGGCGGGGGCTCCGGGTAGAGGCAGCGGTAGCAAGGCCCGTACTCCGACCAGAAGACCGAGGCCTGGCCGTCGAAGCGATAGATGGAGCCCCAGACGTACGGCTTCTTCAACAGCACGCACGCGTCGTTGACCAGGTAACGGGTGGCGAAGTTGTCGGTGCCGTCCACGATCAGGTCGTACTGCGAGAAGACGTCCATCACGTTCTCGGAGTCGAGCCGCTCCTCGTGCAGGATCACGTTCACGTACGGGTTGATCTCAAGTACGGAGTTGCGCGCGGACTGCGCCTTGGACCGGCCGATGTCTGATTGGCCGTGGATGACCTGGCGTTGCAGGTTGGACTCATCCACCACGTCGAACTCGACGATGCCGAGGGTGCCGACCCCGGCCGCGGCGAGGTACATCAGGGCAGGGGAGCCGAGCCCGCCGGCGCCCACACAGAGCACTCTGGCGTTCTTGAGTCGCTTCTGGCCGTCCATCGCGACATCCGGAATGATCAGGTGGCGCGAATAACGGCGCACCTCATCAACGGTAAGCTCCGCTGCCGGCTCGACCAGCGCAGGCAGCTTCTCAGACGCTGCGGACACTGCCGTCCCCTCACTCATGTTGCTCGCGTATGACGAATCGTCTCTGGGTAACCGTGCCACCTCCAAGGCCATTCCCGTAAATCGGGACCGCACAGTGAGATCGGCGTAAAGTCGGAGATTAGGGGTGGCACCCACGGACTAGGGGTTCAACTATGGCCGACCAGCAGTTCACCCAGGAGTATGAGTCTCGCGAAGCCGACGCCGCCGAGCAGTCGCTGTCGGTGGACGAGCAGGGGCGCGAACCGGGAGAGAGCGGGGACGTGCCCGACGAGCCGCAGGTGCCGTGGGAGGTGGACCCCGCCGACGCCGCTGAGCAGGCCGTCGCGGTGCCCGTCGACGAGGACGAATACCGGTGAGGCACCGATGAGACCGGTTTCGGCGGCCGTGCGCTGGTCCCCGCACATTACTGCCGGGTACGATGCAATGTGATCTGCTTCGCCCGCGAACTCCCTACAGAGGCATCGTGACTTCAGCCGAAACGCTGTACAGCGCCGACGACCGTCCCCGGTCGGCCCGGCTTCCCCGGCTGGCCCGTCGCACCCAGTTGCTCGGTGCGGCGCAGGAGGTCTTCGTCGCCCAGGGCTACCACGCCGCCGCGATGGACGACATCGCCGACCGCGCGGGTGTCTCGAAGCCTGTGCTCTACCAGCACTTCCCCGGGAAGCTGGATCTGTACTTGGCGCTGCTCGACCAGCACTGTGAGGCGTTGCTTGAGGCGGTGCGCAGCGCGCTGGCGTCGACGACGGACAACAAGCAGCGCGTCGCGGCGACGATGAACGCGTATTTCACCTTCGTCGAGCACGAGAACGGCGCGTTCCGACTGGTCTTCGAGTCCGACCTGACCAACGAGCAGGCGGTGCGCGAACGTGTGAACCGGGTGGAGCTGGAGTGCGCGAGGCTGATCAGCGCGGTGATCGCGGAGGACACCGGGCTCGGCCCGGAGGAGTCGATGGTCCTCGCGGTCGGCCTGACCGGAATCTCGCAGGTCACCGCGCGGTACTGGCTGTCGGCCGGAATGCCCGTGCCGCGTGACACCGCCGCTCAGCTGATCTCGCAGCTGGCCTGGCGCGGGATTGCCGGCTTCCCGCATCTCTGAACGAAGTGAGGAGGGTGCGGGCATCGACACTGTCCGCATCTCTGAACGAAGTGAAGAGGATGCGGGCGTCACCACAGTCCGCACCTCTGAACGAAGTGAAGACGATGCGGGCATCAACACCGCCCGCATCCCTGAGCGAGATGACAAGAGTGCGAGCAGCACAGCCTGCACCGGTAGACGTCGTTGCCGTCATTGGCTGTGGACGCCGTTCGCCCACAGCGCACTGGCGCGCGGCCTGGATCCACGCAGCGCGCGGCGCCGAACACGTAGGCTGCGCTGTAGCGTCTTCTGATCCTCGAAGACCGGCGTCTCGTCTACGTGGAAGGAACCTCCGTGGAGATCAAGATCGGCGTTCAACACGCAGCCCGGGAGCTCTCGCTGGAGTCCGAGCTGAGCGCCGAAGAGGTGGAGAAGGCGGTTTCCGCCGCGCTCACCGGAAAGTCCGGCGTGCTGGTGCTCAGTGACGAGAAGGGCCGCAAGGTGATCGTGCCGGCCGAGCGGCTGGCTTACATCGAGATCGGCGAGCCGACCGCGCGCCGCGTGGGTTTCGGCGCGCTCTGACCCGGCCGCCCGGCTCGGCGGTCCGCTCACACGTGCCGTCCGGCGAACTCGCGCTGACCGCAGGCCGTCAGCCGGCCAGCCCGAGTTCGTCGAGACGGCGGGCGTGCCGGACGGCCAGCCGATCGGCCAGTTCGCGGTAGCGCTCCCCACCGAACACGCGGGCGAGCACGATCGCCTCTCCGACCAGGCGACGGCCCCACAGCGCCATCCGGGCAGCCAGCACCGGATCCGCGTCGATCGCCGGACGCAGCCGCTCGACAGCCCAGAGCGCTGCGGCGTCCGGCGCCGTGTCTCCTACTTCTGAGTCTCCTCCTGCTTCTGACGCGGTGTCCGCTAACACGGCGTCCCCTAACTCGACGTCCACTGACGCGACGTCTGCGGCGTCGGCTTCCACAGCTGTTCGAGCCGCACCACTGACGTCCGCTTCGCCGCTGGTCAGCGCGGCGAACAGCTCATCGGTCAGCGGCGCGAACAGCGCGATCGCCGCCAGTCCTTCCCACCAGTCCCCCGGCTCGATCCGCCGCCGCGCGTCGTCGAGAGCCGGTGCGGCGGTAGCCAGCGGTTGCTGCGGATCCTGCGCGGCGAGGCGGTCCAGCACACCGCGGAAATAGACGTGGCGCTGCGCGATCGCCTCCGCGAGGGAAATTCGGTCGGTCAGCGCCGAGGCTGAAGCAAGCAGCGCGGCCAAGCGCTCGATCTCGACGAGCACCGCATAAGCCGCCGCAGCACGGGATTGCGTGAGATCGGCCAGCACATGACGCAGCGTACTCGATCGCTGCCGGACCGCCTGGTAATATGGTGACTTGACAGTATCGGCGGACCTGGAGCAAGCGCTCGGGACCGCCGATCCGTATCAGGATGCCCGGTCGGCCGAACGCACCCCGATCGGCTCCGACCGCACGGCCCGCCCCTGAGACGACGGCGAGCGGCCCTGCGAGGCCGGGTGGAACGACCCGGCGGACCGGCCCGAGATCCGCACGAACTCGGCCGGACTCCCGCCGCGGCCCGGCCGACCTCCGGTGAACCAGCCGACGGCCCACGCGCCGCGAACCGGCTGGACCGACCGGAACCGCCCCAGCCGTCGCCGAGGACGAAAAGGTCAAAAACATCAGCATCCGCAGTAAGTCCCCAGCAGTGAATCAATCCGACAAGATTCAGACCGACACAGCGAACCAGCCCGCCTCGGTGGACGAGACGGCGAACGAGCCGGGCGCACCGGTCGGCGACGAGGTCCAGCCCGCCATCCAAGCCGAGGAGCTCGCGTCGAGGACTGCGGACGCCGGTCCCAACGAGTCGGCGGGAACGTTCGCCGAACTCGGCGTGCTCGCCGAGACGGTCGAGGCGCTCGACACTCTCGGCATCACCTCGCCGTTCCCGATCCAGGCCGCGACCATCCCGGTCGCGCTGTCCGGAGCGGACGTGATCGGCCAGGCGAAGACCGGCACCGGCAAGACCCTCGCGTTCGGCATCCCGGTACTCCAGCGGGTCGCCGGGCCGGGGCGCGACCCCGGCACCGACGAAGACGCGGCGGCCGATACGGCCGCCGCCGCACTGTCCGCGCCCTCCCGCCGCTCCAGCCGCAGGCGGCGCACCCGCACGCCGTCGGCCGTCACGGGGCAGACCCCGGCGCACGGCACCCCGCAGGCTCTGGTCGTGGTGCCGACCCGCGAACTGGCGATCCAGGTGACCAACGACCTGCTCAGCGCGGGCAAGGTGCGCGCCGTCCGCGTGCACGCCCTCTACGGCGGCCGCGCCTACGAGCCGCAGATCGCCGCGCTGCGCGCTGGCATCGACATCGCGGTCGGCACACCCGGCCGGCTGCTCGACCTGGCCCGCCAGCACCACCTCGAACTCGGCAGCGTGCGCACCCTCGTCCTCGACGAGGCCGACGAGATGCTCGACCTCGGCTTCCTGCCGGACGTCGAGCGGATCATGGCGCAACTGCCCGCCGAGCGGCAGACGATGCTCTTCTCGGCCACCATGCCCGGCCAGGTGATCTCGCTGGCCCGCCGGTACATGAACCGACCTACGCACATCCGGGCCGCCGACCCGGCCGACCCGGGCACCACGGTCAAGGCCATCGAGCAGTTCGTCTTCCGGGCGCACTCGCTCGACAAGGTCGAGATGCTCTCCCGCATCCTCCAGGCCGAGGGCCGCGGGCTGACCATGATCTTCGCGCGGACCAAGCGTACCGTGGCCAAGATCGCCGAGGAGCTCTCGGACCGTCATTTCGCCGTGGCCGCAGTGCACGGCGATCTCGGCCAGGGCGCCCGTGAGCAGGCGCTGCGCGCGTTCCGCAACGGCAAGATCGACGTTCTGGTCGCCACGGACGTCGCGGCGCGCGGTATCGACGTCGAGGGTGTCACGCACGTGGTGAACTTCCAGTGCCCCGAGGACGAGAAGGTCTATACGCACCGGATCGGCCGTACCGGTCGTGCAGGCAACAAGGGCACCGCGGTGACCTTCGTCGACTGGGACGAGGTACCGCGCTGGCAGCTGATCAACAAGGCGTTGAGCCTGCCGTTCGCTGAGCCGCCCGAGCTCTACTCGACCTCACCGCAGCTTTACGCGGACCTGGGGATTCCCGAGGGTGTCAAGGGTGTGCTGCCGCGTCAGGAACGAGTGCGCGAGGGCCTGGACGCCGAGGAGATCGAAGATCTCGGCGAAACCGGTCGGGGCCGTGGGGCACGTTCCAGTGTCAAGCGCGGTGCCAAGGACGGTGGCAAGGACAAGGACACGACCGCGAAGCAGGAGCGTGCGCGCGCGCCGCGTCAGCGCACGAGGACTCGGCGCGGCGTGAAGATCGCCGCGGAAGATGGCGCGCTGGACACGGCGGGCGGTACGACGGACACCGCGGCTGCGGTTAACGCAGCGCCCGCGGCGGTGGCCAAGGCGGTGGCCGTGGCCGAGCCTGTGGCGGAGAAGGCGCCGCGTAAGCGGACCCGCACGCGGAAGTCGGCGGCTAAAACTGCCGCGCCGAAGATCGAGTACGTGGCCGAAGCCCCCGCCGCCGCTACGGCCACCGCCACAGGCGAAGCCGCTGCGGTCAGCAACAACGATGGTGACGGCGACGTCAACGCGGGTGCGGTCGCCAATCCGAAGCGGACCCGGGTGCGCAGCACTCGGACCCGAAAGTCGGCCCCGGCGAAACCGGTGGTCGAGAACACGACCGATACCCCTTCGCCGGACCAGTAGGTCCTGGCGACAAGCCGACGAGAGGCCGAGACGCACCGTGTCCAAGCCCGAGTCCGTCGACCTGCCACCGTGTGCTCGGCGCGTCGACCTGGAGGCGCCGAGCGGCCCGCTCGCCGCGCTGGAGGCCGTGCCGCAGCGCACGGCCTTCGCCACCGCGCTCCTCGTGCCCGGCTTCACCGGGTCCAAGGAGGACTTCCTCGCGCTGCTTGAGCCGTTCGCGGACGCCGGGGTCCGGGTCGTCTCGATCGACCAGCGCGGCCAGTGCGATTCGGCCGGTCTGGCGAACCCCGCGGGTTACCGCGCGGCCGGCCCCAGCCGTGAGGATGGCGAGAACGGCGAAGGTTACGGGTCGGACGACTACGGGTCGAGCGTGTTCGCCTCCGACATCCGCGCCCTGGTTCGCGCGCTCGCGGACGACGGCACCGGACCGGTGCACCTGCTCGGTCACTCGTTCGGCGGCCACACCGTGCGCGAAGCCCTGCTTGGAGCGCGCACAGCCGGGCCACTGCCGCTCGCGTCGGTCACCCTCCTCGACTCAGGCCCCGCGGCCGTGATCGGCAAGAGCTCCGTGGAGCGCCTCGAACTGCTGCGGGCGCTCAAAGACACGCTCACCCTCCAGCAGATGCACGAACTGGCCCCGGTCGACGTCCACCCCGATCCACAGGTGCGTGCGTTCCTGCTGCGCCGCTGGCTGGCCAACGATCTGAACTCGCTCGCCGAAATGGCGCGGCGGCTGCTCGCCGAGCCGGACCACACCGGCGAGCTACGCGCCCTGCTCGACGCCTGGAACCTGCCGTGCCTGGTCATGTCGGGGATCGACGAGGACGTGTGGTCCGCCGACCTGCTGCGCCGAATGGCCGAGCGGCTCGGCGCCGGATTCGTGCTCATCCCCGGCGCCGGGCATTCTCCGAACGCCCAACAGCCCGGCCTGGTGGCCAAGGCGCTGCTTGAGTTCTGGCTGGGCTGAGTCTGGCTGGGCTGAGCGGGGGCGCTCGGGCACTAGGCGAGCTTGGCGAAGGCGATCGAGGCGGTCGCCACCATCTGCACCGCGATGGCAGCCAGCAGCAGGCCGGCGATCCGGGTCACCAGGGTGACGCCGGAGTCCTTGATCACCCGCAGGATGTTCACCGAGAAGCGCAACGTCAGCCAGATCGCCACGTGCACGAGCACGATGGCCGCCGCGACGGCCAGGAAGTCCGCCGCGTCGTGGATGCGCTGGACGAACAGGATCACCGCGACGATCGCGCCCGGACCGGCCAGCAGCGGCGTGCCCAGCGGCACCAGCGCGACGTTCACGTCCGTGGTCTCGCTCGGCTGGTCCGCCCGGCCGGTCAGCAGTTCCAGCGCGACCAGCAGGAGCAGCAGCCCGCCCGAGCCCTCCAGCGCGGGCACCGAGATGCCGAGATAGTTCAGGATCTGCTGGCCGAACACGGCGAAGCAGGAGATGACCACCAGCGAGACCGCGGCCGCCTGTAGGGCCAGATGCCTGCGGTCCCGCTTCGAGCGGCCGGAGGTCAACGCCAGGAAGACCGGCACCGCGCCAGGCGGGTCCATGATCACGAACAGCGTGATGAACGCGGTCCCGAACAGTGTCGTGTCAAACACCCTCTTCGAACCTAGTCGGGGCCGCGGCGCAGGGTCGGCCGACGAGCAGCGGCGGATGAGCCTACAGCCGTACACAAAGCCCCGGCCAGGTTCAAAGAGCCGCTAAACACCGCGCGACGCCTCGGAGTGCGGCGGCCGCTGCGTGACCCACGGCATCCCGTCGAACAGTTCCTCGTACGCGGCCGGGTCCGTGGTGTTCTCGCCAATCCGGACCGTCTTGCGGCTGCCGTGGTAGTCGCTCGAACCGGTCGGCACCAAGCCGAGCTCGGCGGCCAAGCCCCTGATCCGCTCGCGCGCCGCCGCGTCGTGGTTGACGTGGTCGGCCTCGATGCCGCGCAGTCCGGCCCGCGCCAGCTCGCCGATCTGATCATCCGTCAGGATCCAGCCGCGGCTGCCCGCCGCGGGATGCGCGACGACCGCCACGCCACCCGAGCTGTGCACCAGTTCGAGCGCGCGAAACGGGTCGAGCGCGTACTTGGTCACGTAAGCCCGGCCGTTGTCGGCCAGCCAGTCCGAGGAGAACGCAGCGTCCACCGTCGCGACCACGCCGGCCTCAACCAGCGCGCTGGCCACGTGAGGGCGTCCGATCGCCGCCGACCCGGCTATCTCACGCACCCGCTCCCAGGTGATCGGCGCACCGAGTTCCTGACACCGCTGCACGATCAGTTCCGCCCGGCGTTCCCGGTCGTCGCGCAGCAGGTTGCGCTCACGGCCGAACTCGGGTTCGGCGCGATCGAAACCGTACGCCAGCAGGTGGATCCGGATCCGGCCCAGCCGACAGGAGATCTCGGCACCCGGCACGACCGTCACACCGAGACGCCCAGCCGCCGTAAAGGCCTCATCCCAGCCGGCCGTCGTGTCGTGGTCGGTGAGGGCGAGGACGTCCAGCCCGGCGTCCTTGGCGACCTCAACCAGCTCGGCAGGAGTGTCGGTACCGTCGGAACGCGAGCTGTGCGTGTGCAGGTCGATGCGCATCCCGCTCCCTAATCGTCCTTGTGCACGCCGTGATCGCGGGCCGAACGGCAACCACCTTACCCGGGCCGGTATCAGGCGAAGAACCGGGAGGACAGCGATCCGACCGGCAGTTGGGCGATCTCCGAGCCCGCGTCGCGCAGATCGGTGAGCACCAGGTCCTCGTAGAGCAGCGTTCCGGCCAGTGCGGGCCAGAGCACGACCCACAGCCACATGCCGCGCGCCTCGCCGACGAACACCGCGCGGTCGCCGGTGTCGGGCACCGACCACATCGGCGTGGGCCGACCGGAGGCGTAGACCTTGGCGTGCGCGGCGGTGTACTCGAAGATCGGCCCCGGGTCGGGCCCGGCCAGCCCAGCGAACCGCGCGCCGAGCCCTATCCCCATCTCCTCCGCGATCAGCAGCATGTCGCCCTCGCCGCCGAACGGAGACGGCCCGCTGGCCGCCATGACGGTGGCCCTGGCGCCGGTGTGGTGGTCGCCAGCGTAGGCGACCCCGCTGAACGACCAGTGGTGCGGCAGCGGCCACGGCAGCCAGAGCGGCACCTGCGAGCGGGAGGTCACGGAGGCAAGCACGGCGGGGCTCGGGGCGAGGATGGGCTGCACCGGGTACACCGAGCCGTGCAGCTCGCAGTTCCACAGTTCGACCCCTGATCCGGACGTGCGCACCGGGAGCAGATCGACCGGGAGATCGGCCAGGTCGTCCGGGATCGTGTCCGGCACCAGTCCGGCCAGTTCCGCCGGAAGCAATGGCAGCGGGGCCGACGGGTCGCCGGGAGCACGCACTCTGCTCCCGCACCGCGGGCAGCTTGGCTCGCCCTTCATAGCGTGAACAGTCCCCCGTTCAGGTGTCCGGAGTCAAGCATCCTTCACTCTGGCGGGGGCTGGCGCGACCCGACGCCCCGCCCGCAATGGCCGAGTATCAGCCAGCCGCTTCAGGAAACCGGCTGTGGCCTGCCCGGCTGCTCGCCGCCGCGCGCCTCGCCGTAGGAACGCTTGGGTACCATGACTTTGCGGCGGAATACGCACACGACGGTGCCATCCTGCTTATAACCGCGCGTCTCGACATACACGACACCCCGGTCGTCCTTGGACTTCGACTCGGTCTTGTCCAGCACCGTGGTCTCGCCGTAGACCGTGTCGCCGTGGAACGTGGGCGCGACGTGCCGCAGCGACTCAACCTCCAGATTCGCGATGGCCTTGCCCGAGACGTCGGGCACTGACATGCCGAGCAGCAGCGAGTAGACGTAGTTGCCGACCACGACGTTGCGCTTGAAGTCGGTGGTCTGCTCGGCGTAGTGCGCGTCGAGGTGCAGCGGGTGGTGGTTCATCGTGATCAGGCAGAAGAGGTGATCGTCGTACTCGGTCACGGTCTTGCCCGGCCAGTGCTTGTAGACGGCACCGACCTCGAACTCCTCGAAGTAGCGGCCGAACTGCATTCCGGTCAGCTCCTCAATACGGCGGGAAAGGTCTCCGCCATCTTGCCGCATTAAGTTACCGGCCGGTATGGCATCGGGCGGCGGCGTGGCCCAACTCACGTAAGGCGCCGCCGCGTAACGTACCGTCACGTGAGCCACGCGCCGCCCGCGTCGGATGCTGCTTGAGTTCATGCGCCCCGTTTCACACGCCCGAGCTCACTCGCCGCCGACGCCGCCTTCCACGGGCTCCTCCTGCACGGTGCCGTACACCGGGCCGTCGCCGACCGGCAGAAGCTCGTGGATCTGCGGCTTGAGCCAGTTGGTGAGCGAGTTGAGCAGGTCCTCCGACACCAGGTCGCCGACGCTCATCACGTGCGCGACGTCGCCCGCGAGCGATGCGGCGTGCCCGAGCGCCGAGTCGCGGTCCCACGTGCCGTACGTCGCGGCGCGCGCGTAGCCGCGCGAGAGCCTGGCCGCTCCGGTGCGGCCGGTCTCGGCGATGACCTTGTCGGCCACCGCGAGCGCGTCGAACTTGACCCGGGCGAAGTCCAAGCCCGCGCTGTCGATCCGGCGGCCGATCGCGTCGAGTTCCTCGCGCTTGAGGCCGGTGAGCGCGTAGATCAGGCCGAGCACGTGGCGGCCGTGCGGGCCGTACGACCACCAGGCAGGAACCTCCGCGATCACCAGGAACTCCCGGGTGACGATGGACTGCGCGCCGACGGCGGAGCTTGGCATGAAGTGCTCGGGCGCGGGCACCGCCTGGAGCTGGAAGAGCCGGAACGCCCCGTCGACGCCGAGCGTCAGCGTCATGTCGTCGGCGATACCGAGTCCGGTCTGTGCGGGCTCCGGGTGCACCAGCAAGCCGTATGGATCGGTCGACCGTTCGTCCTCGGGCAGGTCGGGGACCTGGATGAAATGCGTTATACCCCGCCCCAGCGCGTCGGCTATGTCCACGGTCTGCCGATCCGGCCCGACCTGCCTAGTGCCGTCCATGCGCGCGATCACGTAATAGGTTGCCATCGGAGCCTCGTCAGCCCTCCCTGTCGTTTTCGCGCCCTATCCTGCCTCACCGCACCGGCTTACGTCAGCGCGTGGCCGGTATTCAGCCGCCTGGATACTCATCACCGAGCGCGGCGCCGTCGCGAAGAGCAGTGATTATGTCCAGCACCGCGTCGGCGACCGCGTCAGGGCGATCGAAGGGAATGTAGTGTGCGCTGTCCGCCAGTTCCACCAGCTCGCCGCGCGGTGAGAGCGCCATGAGCTCCCGCTGCCGCAGCCGCCAGGCGTCGGCGACCCGCGAGGCCAGGCCGTGCGGCATCAGCGCCCGCTCGATCCGGGAGCGGCCGAAGGCCGCCAGCACCCGCAGCGGCACCGGCGGGAAGGGCTTCTCGCAGCGCAGTTCCAGCAGCTCGGCGGCGATGTCGAAGTACAGCGTGTTCTCGACCATCGCGGCGACGCCGGGGCGCCCGGCGGCGAAGGTGGCGGCGACCAGGGCGGGATCGGCGGTCTTCGGGCCGCGCAGCGTGGTGGCGTCGATGATCGCGCGCCACACCGCCGGGCCGACGAGGCCGCCGAGCCCGGTGGCCCGGCCGACGCCCGCGATCAGCCGCCAGCGGCGCACCCGCTGCGAATACGCGGGCGGCGGCGCGGCCTGCGGCTCGGTCGAGCTGTCGACCAGCACCACACCGGCGGTCAGCTCGGGGAACATCCGGGCGACGGCCTCGACGTGGAACCCGGCCAGCGAGTGCCCGACGAGCACCGCGGGGCCCGGCAGGTCCAGCGCCTTGAGCAGCTGCCTGATCCGCTCGGCCTCGCCGGCCAGCGTCGGCGGCACGGACGCCGGCTCGGACCAGCCGAGGCCCGGCCGGTCGAAGCGGACCAGGGTGGCCCGCCCGGCCAGCAGCGGGACCACCGCGTCCCAGTCGTACCAGGCCCCGCCGAGGCCGCTGGCGAAGAGCACGACCGGCACGCCGTCGGGCCCCTCGTCCACCACCACGTGATGAGCGCTCCCGGCCACGCGCACCAGCCGGCCGGGAACCAGCCGCCGCAGGCTCTGCGACGACGACTTCGTCACCCCACGCATGGACCAACTCTAAAGCTCGGTCCATAAGGGGCGCGTCAACCCTTGAGCCGATACTCCTCAAGAAGGCGGCGCCCGATGATCATCTTCTGGATCTCCGCGGTACCCTCGCCGATCAGCAGCATCGGGGCCTCGCGGTAGAGCCGCTCGATCTCGTACTCCTTCGAGTAGCCGTAGCCGCCGTGGATCCGGAACGAGTCCTCGACGACCTCCTTGCAGTACTCCGCGGCCAGGTACTTGGCCATGCCGGCTTCGAGGTCGTTGCGCTGCCCGGCGTCCTTGACCCGCGCGGCGCGCACCATCATCTGGTGCGCCGCCTCGATCTTGACCGCCATCTCGGCCAGCTTGAACTGGATCGCCTGGTGCTGGGCGATCGGCTTGCCGAAGGTCGAGCGCTGCTGCGCGTAGGCGACGCCGAGTTCGAAGGCCCGCAGGGCGATGCCGCAGCCGCGGGCCGCGACGTTGACCCGGCCGACCTCGACGCCGTCCATCATCTGCGCGAAGCCGCGGCCGGTCGCGGCCGCGCCGCCGAGTACCCGGTCCGCTGGGACACGGACGTTGTCGAGCACCAGCTCCGTGGTGTCGACGCCCTTGTAGCCCATCTTGGCGATCTTCCCGGGCACGGTCAGGCCGGGGCGCGTCTCGCCGAAGCCGGGCTGCTTCTCGACCAGGAAGGTGGTCAGGTTCCGGTGCGCAGCCTGCTGGCCCTCGTCGGTGCGGGCGAGCAAGGCGACCAGGCTGGACGTACCGCCGTTGGTCAGCCACATCTTCTGGCCGGTGATCAGGAAGTCGTCGCCGTCCCGCACGCCCTTGGTCTTGATCGCGGCCACGTCGGAGCCGAGTCCGGGTTCGGACATGGAGAACGCCGCGCGCACGCTGCCCTCGGCCATCCTCGGCAGGAAGTGCGCGCGCTGCTCGTCGGTTCCGTGCTGCTTGATCATGTACGCGACGATGAAGTGCGTGTTGAGGATGCCGGAGACGGACATCCAGCCGCGTGAGATCTCCTCGACGACGAGCGCGTAGGTCAGCAG
Organism: Actinocrinis sp.; assembly: GCF_035946395.1. Classification (NCBI taxonomy): domain Bacteria; kingdom Bacillati; phylum Actinomycetota; class Actinomycetes; order Catenulisporales; family Actinospicaceae; genus Actinocrinis; species Actinocrinis sp. Next base: position 20,459 of record NZ_DASYZI010000023.1, on the reverse strand, counting down.
CGACTCGCCGATCCCGCCGTACTCCTCCGGGATCATGAGGCCGAACAGCCCCATGTCGGCCATGCCCTTGACGATCTGCGCCGGATACTCGTCGGCGTGCTCAAGTTCCATCGCGACCGGGATGATCTCCTTGTCCACAAAGGCGCGGACGGCGGCGAGGATCTCCTGCTGGACCTCGCTCAGGCCCTCGGTACGGGCTAGACGTGCCATGGCTGAAGCTCCTTCCCCTACCGCGTGACCGGCGGCTCGAACTTGGACGTGCGCGCGAACCCGGCCGCGCGGCCCTTGCCCGCGATCACCAGGGCCATCTTCCGGGAGGCCTCGTCGATCATCTCGTCGCCGAGCATCGCCGAGCCCTTCTTCCCGCCCGCCTCGGAGGTGAAGTACTCGTACGCGTCGAGGATCAGTTCGGCGTGGTCGTAGTCCTCCTGCGCCGGGGCGTACAGCTCGTTGGCGATGCCGATCTGGTCCGGGTGCAGCACCCATTTGCCGTCGAAGCCGAGCGCGGCGCTGCGTCCGGCGACCCGGCGGAAGCCCTCCGAGTTGCGGATCTGGAGGTACGGGCCGTCGATCGCCTGCACGTCGTGGGCGCGCGCGGCCATCAGGATGCGCATGAGGATGTAGTGGTAAGCGTCGCCGACGTCGTACCCGGGCGGCTGCTCGCCGACGACCAGCGACTTCATGTTGATCGAAGCCATGAAGTCGGCCGGGCCGAAGATGATCGTCTCGATCCGCGGCGAGGCGGCCGCGATGGCGTCCACGTTGACCAGGCCGCGCGCGTTCTCGATCTGCGCCTCGATGCCGATCCGGCCGACCGGCAGGCCGATGGTCTTCTCGATCTGGGTGAGCAGCAGGTCGAGCCAGACGACCTGCCCGGCGTCCTGGACCTTGGGCAGCATGATGCAGTCGAGGTTCGCGCCCGCACCCTCGACGACGGTGATCACGTCGCGGTACGTCCAGTGCGTGGTGAGGTCGTTGACGCGGACCGTGCGGGTCTTGCCGGTCCAGTCGCCGTTGTTGAGCGCGTCCACGATCTTCAGGCGCGCGCCCTCCTTCTCCAGCGGGGCGCAGGCGTCCTCCAGGTCGAGGAAGGCCTGGTCGGCGGGCAGTGACTGGGCCTTCTCCAGAAAGCGCGGGTTGGAGCCGGGAACAGCGAGGCAGGAGCGGCGGGGGCGGTTGGCGGTGTCACGTGACGGCACGGTGTTGGTTGGAGACATGGTGTTGGCTGGAGACACTCTGTTCATCGAAGACACCGTGTTCATCGAAGACACTGTGGTCGGCGTCGCTGTGTCCGTTGGCGCAGTGCTCGATGACACTACGCCGGCGTTCGATGACACTGCGTTGGCGGGCGGCACGGGGGCCATGGGGCGGGTTCCCTCCCGAAACGGGTACGGACCTGTGGTACCCGCCAGGTTACTCGCCGGTCACTTCCGTCGTCTCGGGTGTGCCGAAGTGATCCGTGCCACGCGCCGCGACACCTGAGCGAGCCGTCACCACGACGAGGCCGAGCAGGATCAGCGCCGCGCCCGGGATCATCGACCAGCGCGGAACCTGGTGCAGCCACAGTGCCGCGATCACTGCCGCCGTCGGGACCTCAAGCAGGATGCACAGCGAGACGACGGTCGGGCTGGTCGTCTTGAGCACGCGGTTGAACAGGGTGTGCCCGAGCAGTTGGGCCCCCGCGGTCAACGCCAGGATCTTGATCCACGCGTTGCCGGACAGGCCGCCGAGCCGTTCCCCGGTGGCGAGGGCGAGCCCGGCCAGCACTATCGCCGCGGTCGTGTAACAGACCACCGCGTACGGGGCCAGCGACACGGTCTGGCGGACCTTCGCGCCGAAGGTCATGTATATCGCCGCGAGCGCTCCGGCCAGCAGCGCGAGCAGGTCACCGGAGAACGCGCGCACCGAGACGTGCAGGTCCACCCCGGACAATGCCACCACGCCGGCGACCGCGAGCAGGATGCCGACCCAGGCCTGCCGCGAGACGTGCTCGCCGCGGATCGCCGCGATGAAGGCCGCGAAGATCGGCTGCGCGGCGGCGAACGCGGTGGCCGAGGCGACCGAGGTCATCGTCAGGCTCGGCGTCCAGGCGGAGAAGTGCAGGCCGAGCGACACTCCGGAGGCGAGTATGGCCAGCCACTGCGCGCCGCTGAGCGCCCGCAGCTCGCCGAGGCGCCGCCAGAGCGTGAACGGCGTGAGTGCCGCGGCGCCGAAGACGTTGCGCCAGAACGCGATCGCGAGTGCGGGCGCCGCGGTGGCGGCGATTATCGGCCCGGACGTGCCGACACCGGCGACCGCCACCGCGAGGAGGACCATGTCAGCGGCCGGAGGCCGGTGGACAGCGGAGACTCGGCGGAGTGCGGGTGCGGCGGCGGCCTGAGGCGTCAGGGGTGCTCCTTGGTTGCGGCTGTGACACCTGTTGCCGCAAGGGTAGCGCCGAGGTCGCGAACTTCTACACGCCGTCCCCCCTATGAGACGGGAAAGCGGCCTGTGGGAGAGTTCTGAGCCATGACCAGCCCGTCATCGCCCACGACTGCACGCACCTCCGCCGGCCGCTCCGCGCTCTCCGTCCCGGATGCCGCGCTCGTCGAGGAGGCGTGCAAGAAGTCGGGGCTGATCTGGGTCGCCGTGCCGGGCGCGCGCGACCGGGCGGCCTGGCACGTGTGGCACGAGCACGAGGGACGGGGCGCGGTCTACGTCGTGGTCGGCGGCGGCGAGCAGTCGCTGCCCGGCCTTGCGGACGGCCTGACGGTGCGCGTCACCGTGCGTTCCAAGGACAAGGGCGGCCGTCTGGTGGCCTGGCCTGGCTTGGTCACGCAGATCACGCCGGGCAGCGAGGAGTGGTCCACCGTCGTGCCCGCGCTGCACGCGAAGCGGCTGAACGCTCACGACGGCGAGGCACAGCCGGAACGCTGGGCCGCGAACTCGGCGATCTTCCGGATCCGGCCGCAGGGCGAGCCGTTCGAGGCACCCGGCCGTTTCGCGACGGCGTCCGGAGCCGCCCCGGTACCGCCCTCCCCCGCCACCACGCGCTCACGCTGACCCTGCGCGCCCTCACGCCGCCCCCAAGTACTTCCCCACTCTCCTAATGCTTGCCGGAGCGGCTTGAGCTCGGTTGCGGGGACTGCGAGGCAGACGGCGAATCCGACGACGCACCGTCCGGAGACGGCGACGGGCTCTGCGAGCCGGACTGTGAGGGACTCGCGCTCTGCGACGACGTGTTCTGCGGGCCCGTAGCCGTCGGGCTGCCGGTGGGGCTGCCTGAGGGCGAGGCGGACGTCCGTAGGGCGCTCGGGTTCAGCGTAGGGAGCACCAGGAGCGCGTTGTCGAGCACCTGGCCGGGCAACGGCGCCTGCACGGCGAACCGATCCTCGTAGTCGGTGAAGTCGATCTGGCCCTGGTAGCTGCCCGCGGTCGGCGCGATCCGCAGGATGTACGGCTCGCCGTCGGTCGCCACCCAGATCGAGGCTCTGTGGCCGTCGCGGCCGACGCCGTCGAGCTCCAGCGCGGTGACGGAGTTCACCATGCTGACCGCGCCCTTCTTCCAGGTCGCGGACGTCTGTAGCAGCCGGTCGAGCAGGAAGCCGATGCGGGTGTCGTCGCTGAACCCGGCGTATCGGGGGTCCGCGGAGGGGATCTCGACGTACAGCCCGCCGTAGGCCTTCCCGTGGTCCAGCGCGCCGGCCGCTGCCCAGAACGAGGAGGGCTCGGCGGTCCACACCTCGTCCTCGATCCGCAGCAACCGGCTGGTCACGGCGCCCGCGGCGATGTCGCCGACCGCTCCGAACTGCGTGAAGACCATGTCGAGGTGGAGGGTTCCGGCACCGGTCGGCACGCCTGCCGCAGAGGTCGAGCCGGCCGAGTCGCCGGACTGCCCGTCCAGGTCGGATGAGGAGTTGCCGGAGTCGGCCGGGGAATACCCCGCCGAGGCCGTCCCGGTGGCGTCAACGGGGACCGGCACGCCGGTCAGCGTCCCGCTCAGGTGCACGGTGGGTGCGGATGAGGTGACCTTGATGGTCTTGGTCACGATGGCCTGCGGATCGAGCGCGGCGATCCCGTTGCCGGTGTACGGCACGCCGGACGCCTCGATCACCTGCGGCCGGAACGACCGGTGCGCGGCGTCGTCCGCGGAGCAGCCGGCCAACGCCACGGCCACCGCCACGGCGACGCAGGGACCGAGGACGGCCGAAGCCTTGGATATGCGCGCCATTGTTCGACTTGCCGTCACTTCCGTGTCCGCACAGGTGTCTCCGAGTCCGGCAGTGTAGCGAAGGCAGGTGGACGTCACGCCGCTGAATCAGTACATGTCTGTGCTTCGTGAGCTAGTGCAGCGGCACCAGCTTTCGGCGGCCTTCCGTGCTTCGCGACCTACCGTGAAGCGGCGGCCCCGGGCGCACATACGATGGGACCATGGCTGAGATGACCACGACCGTGAACCCGCCCACCGCGCAGCAGGTGCGCGCCGCGCTGGAACGGGTCCAGGACCCGGAGATCCACCGCTCGATCGTCGAGCTGGACATGGTGAAATCGGTCGAGGTCGACGCGCACGGCACCGTGGACGTGGCCATCTACCTGACCGTCTCCGGCTGCCCGCTCAAGGACCGGCTCGCGCAGGACATCAACGAGCAGGTCACCGCGCTCGGCGGGGTCGAGTCGGTGCGCATCGAGATGGACGTGATGAGCGCCGAGCAGCGCCAGGCGCTCCAGGCGAAGCTGCGCGGCGGCCGCCCCGAGCGGGAGATCCCGTTCGCCCAGCCCGGATCGCTGACCCGGGTCTACGCGGTCGCCTCGGGCAAGGGCGGGGTCGGCAAGTCGTCGGTGACGGTCAACCTGGCCGCCGCGATGGCGGCCAAGGGGCTGAAGGTCGGCATCGTCGACGCGGACATCTACGGCCACTCCGTGCCGCGGATGCTGGGCATCGAGGGTCGGCCGACGCAGGTCCAGGACATGATCATGGCTCCTGACGCGTTCGGCGTGCGGGTCATCTCGATCGGCATGTTCGTCCCGGGCAACGAGCCGGTGGTCTGGCGCGGGCCGATGCTGCACCGCGCGCTCAACCAGTTCCTCGCCGACGTCTACTGGGGCGACCTCGACGTGCTGCTGCTCGACCTGCCGCCCGGCACCGGCGACGTCGCGATCTCAGTGGCGCAACTGGTGCCGAACGCCGAACTGCTGGTGGTGACCACGCCGCAGCAGGCCGCCGCCGAGGTCGCCGAGCGGGCGGGCACCATCGCGCTGCAAACCCGGCAGCGGATCGCCGGCGTGGTGGAGAACATGTCCTGGCTGCCCTGCCCGCACTGCGGCGAGAAGGTGGAGGTCTTCGGCTCCGGCGGCGGCGAGGCGGTGGCCGAGGCGCTGACCGTCGCGACCGGGGCGAAGGTCCCACTGCTCGGCCAGGTGCCCCTCGACCTGCGGCTGCGTGAAGGCGGCGACCGCGGCGAGCCGCTGGTGCTCGCCGATCCGGACGCCCCCGCCGCCGAAGTGCTGCGCGGCATCGCCGACCGGCTCACCACGCGGGCCCGCGGCCTGGTCGGCATGTCGCTGGGGGTCTCGCCCGTCGCGAGGTGACTCCCCGGCGGCGCCGGAGCGCTAACGTCGAACGCATGGAACTCGATCACGTTGTCGTCTGGGTCGACGACCCGCTCAAGTCCATCGATTTCTATGTGAACGTCGTCGGCCTCGCTCCGGTGCGCGCCGAGGAATTCCGGGCCGGCGAGGCACCGTTCCCCAGCGTCCGGGTGTCGGAGCGATCGATCATCGATCTGACGCCGCGTCAGGACGCGGAAGCCGTCAACGCGATGACCAGGGCGACCGGCACGGCGGGTTACCCCGTCAACCACATCTGCATCGCGATGAGCAAGCAGGAGTACGAGGCGCTGATCGAGCGCCTGGAGCTACACGGCGCGGACATGTCCTACCGGACTGTCACCTACGGCGCACGCGGCAACGCTCCGCGCGCCTTCTACTTCCACGACCCTGACAACAATGTGATCGAGGCCCGGTACTACGACTGACGCCCCGTGAGGGGCTCGTAGCGGCGGCACAGACGCCATGTTCGATCAGGGTTCGATCAGGCCCGCAGCTCGATCAGATTCCGTAGTCGGCTAGGTTGGCCCTGGTGAACGCCAGCGAGTAGGCGGACACGCCGCGTCCGTACGCGCCGAGGAAGCAGTGCTGCGTCGCGGTGGCCAGCACCCAGCCGTATTCGGACTCCCGGTAGTGGAACACCTGCGGCATCAGGTCCACGGTCAGCGTCAGCAGCCGCCAGGGCAGGTCGCCGAGCCGGTCCGCGACCTGCCCGGCGAGGTCGCGCTGCTGGTCGATCCAGTCCTGGCGGATCGCCGCGGCCAGGTGCCAGGGCCACTGCTCGTCGACCAGGCCGACGCCAGCCACCGCGGCCACTGTGGCGACGGTGCCGGCCTCGACGAAGCCGCGGGAGGTGCCGTCCCGCAACCGCGCGGGGCGGCGCGGCAGCGGGGCCATCGTGACCACGGTGACCGCACGGCGTTGCGGGTCGCCGCCGGGCCGTCCGGACGCAGGGTCGCCGTGCAGGAGGGTGCCGTACTGGACCGTGCCGTCGGCGTCAGTGCAAAGGGCGCCCAACCGGCGCGCGCCGCGCCAGCCGCCGTCCAGTCCATACCAGGGGAGCTGGGCCGCGCGGAAGTCGGCGTGCCCGTCACGGGCGGCGGGGATCGGGGGGAGAGACGACTCGGCTTGGTGCGGGGTCTGAGCCGGGCTGGTCAATACTCAACTCCGTGTACGGGGACTCTCGGTGGTTCACGTCGCGTCGGCGTCGAAGGGAGGGCGCTCCCCAGCGGCCAGGGCGTTCTGCGCGGGGCGCGGGGCCGGCACGTTGTCCGGCGCGCCGAGCGTGCTGAAGTTGCGCAGATCGTGGTTCAGCTCGTCACGCAGCTCGCGCAACTCGTTGCCCTCGCCGAGCAGGTTCTTGCGAACGAAGGTCTTCGGATTCAGGTCCTGTAGGTCGAGGCCGTCGAACTCCGGCCCGAGCTCGTTGCGCAGGTCTGCCCGGGCGTTCTCGCCGAAGGCCCGGACCTGGCGCAGGAAGCGCGCCGCGTTCGCCGCGGCCTGCGGCAGCTTGTCCGGCCCGAACAGGACGATGGCCAGCCCGAGCAGCACGACTATTTCGAGCGGGGACAGATCGAAGAACATCGCGGTGCTCCGGCGTCGGCGAGCAGATGAGAATCCGGTCCGAGGGACCCGCATCCACATTAACCGTCCGGACCGCCGCGTAGACAGAGGCTGCGCCGCAGCCGCCCGGAAAATGATCGCGCGAAACGGTCACCCGGCAAGCCGCCATACGCTGCGGCGGGCCCATCTACGGAGCAGTCGGCGACCGGTGCGGGCCATGCTTGATCGGCGGTCACCGATCATTGGTCAGCGATCGATGATCAGGACAGGCGGTCAGCGACCGGTGGGGAAGGCCCGGCCGAGGAAGGACGAGGGGTCGGCGGTGGAGACCAGGCCGCCGCGGCGCGGCAGACGCTGGCGGTTCATCGCCCCGTCGCCGAGGCCTGACTCGCGGTCCTCCGGCAGTTCGCCGATCGGGTGCAGGCCCACGGCGAACTCGGGCAGGAACGCCGACGAACGGCCGAGGAACCCGCCGACCTGCGGCGGGGAGCCCGCGGGCGGCTCCGCAGGACGCTCGGTCTGCGGAATCTGGAACAGCGCGGCCATCAGCCGCGCCGAGGGCTCGGGCATCGGCATCGCCTCGATCTGGTTCTTCAGCACGCGCTCACGCTCGACCAGGGTGCGACACTGCGCGCAGCCGGCCAGGTGCGCCAGCGCACGGTCGCGGTCGTCGTGGGCGAGTTCCCCGTCGACGAGCGCGCCGAGGCGGGCGCCGAGGTGATCGCTGAACCGGCCCATCACAGCTTTCCCTTCCCACGGCTCGTGCGCTCCGCGTCGTCCCCGATGATCTCCAGCGGCGGCAGGCCCGCCGCCTCGCTCGGAGCCCGGTGCGCGAGCGCCGCGCGCAGCTGGCTGCGTCCGCGGTGGATCCGGGACCGCACGGTGCCCAGCTTCACGCCGAGCGTCGCGGCGATCTCCTCGTAGGACAGGCCCTCGATGTCGCAGAGCACCACCGCCGCCCGGAACTCCGGGGCGAGTTCGGCCAGCGCGCGCTCGATGTCGGCGTCGAGGTGGTTGTCGAAGAAGGCCTGCGCGGGGGTCGGCTCCCGGCCGGCCAGCCGGTCGGCCGCGTCCTCGGCCAGCCCCTCGAAGCGGATCTTGCTCTTGCGGCGGACCGAGTCGAGGAAGAGGTTGGTGGTGATCCGGTGCAGCCAGCCCTCGAAGGTGCCCGGGGTGTAGCTGCTGAGCGAACGGAACACCCGGACGAACACTTCCTGGGTCAGGTCCTCGGCGTCGTGCCGGTCCCCGGTGAGCCGGTAGGCCAGCCGGTAGACCCTGGCCGAGTGAGTACGCACGACCTCGTCCCACGACGGAGGCGCCCATTCCGCCCCGCCCGGCCCCGCGGCCGGGAAGGAATCGAATCCGGCCTCGCCATAGTCACTGCCGCCCCCGAGCGCCACGGCACTACCTCCTCGTCGTCCGAGTACCGCTGTAGTAACCATAGCTTCCCTCTACGACTCAATGGCTGAGAGCGACCTGTGAACCTTGACAGAAGTCGGCTCAAGGTTGGTGAGACGCGTCTCACCGGTCCGTGAGAGTTCCGACCGGCCCGCCAGGGCCCGACACCCGGGAAACGCTCGGCCCCGGCGCCGGGTTCCCGGGCGCCGGGGCCGGATCAGCCGCTGGCTGCCGGGCAGCTGGGCCGCCGAAGGAGCTGCGAAGGGATTGCGTGCGAACAAGCCGGACTACGCAGCGCGCTAGCCGACCACGTTCTTCAGCGCGTCACCGAGTGCGCCCGCCTCGTCCGGCGAGAGCTCGACGACGAGTCGGCCGCCGCCTTCGAGGGGCACCCGCATCACGATGCCGCGCCCCTCCTTGACCACTTCGAGCGGGCCGTCGCCCGTCCGCGGCTTCATCGCCGCCATCCTCGTTCCCCTTCCTCGTCGGGTGGTCCGCCGCCGGGCTTCGGGCTGGCGGGCCGGGTACATCCGGACCGGGCCGGCTGAGCTGGAGGGCGCGCACGGAGTTCCCGCCGGCCCGACGCCACTGCTCACGACCACGCTGTTCAGAACCACAGTCTGGCGCAGGGCGCGCGGACACCCTGACCGAGGCCATTATCCCGCACGTCACCGGCCCTGGGAAAACACAACTTGAGAACAAGCTGGCCCAGAGCGTTACCTCCGGGTAACTTGTTCGCGTGAGCCAACAGTCCGTCAGCACTCAGGAAACCGTCCGCTACGAGATCGATTCGGCGGTCGCCACCATCACGCTGAACCGGCCAGACGAGATGAACGCACTCGACACGCCGACCAAGGAAGGCCTGCTCGCGGCGCTGCGCTCGGCCGAGCAGGACGAGCAGGTGCGGGCCGTGGTCCTCACCGGCAGCGGCCGTGCCTTCTGCGTCGGCCAGGATCTGCGCGAACACGTGCGCAGGCTCGACTCGGGCGAGCCGCCGCTGGCCACGGTGCGGGAGCATTACAATCCGATCACGCTGGCCATCGTCAACATGCCGAAGCCGACGATCGCCGCCGTCAACGGCGCGGCGGCGGGCGCCGGGGCGGCCTTCGCGTTCGCCTGCGACCTGCGGATCGCCGCCGACAACGCGTCGTTCACCCTCGCGTTCTCGCAGGTCGGCCTGTCCGCGGACTCGGGCGCGTCGTGGACTCTGCCGCGTCTGGTCGGTACCGCGAAGGCGATCGAGCTGCTGTTCAACCCGCAGCGGATCGGCGTGCGCGAGGCGTCGCAGCTGGGCCTGATCAACGAGATCGTGCCCGCGGACCGGTTGAACGAGCACGTGGCCGCACTGGCCGCGCGCCTGGCTGCCGGGCCGACTGTGGCATACGCGTCACTGAAGGCCTCGGTGCACTACGGCGCTGCACACACGCTGGAAGAGACACTCGAATTCGAAGACGCGATGCAGACCCGCTGCGGCACGACCGCGGATCACCGCGAGGGCGTCGACGCGTTCCTGGCCAAGCGGCCACCGAACTTCGCCGGTAAGTGACCCCGGCAACCGACTTTTCGTCGGTAAGAGATTCTTAGCGCCGAACGCGGCCGTTCGGGCGACGAAGGCTGCCCGAGAAAGAAGTCGTCCGCTGCCTCAAACGCTTCATCACACGCGGGATCTACCAAGCCCTGGCAACGTTCGACACCCCACAACCCAACCCGGTCACGCCCACTCCAGCCACTTGGCATGCATAAGAGTTAGCCGTTCCCCTGCTGTGACGCATCGTGGACGTGGAAATTTGGAGTGGGGCCGCCTTCTGACGCCGTGTGATGTTTGAGTTCGAGCCCGCACGGGAGCGTCACCGTGGCCACTGTGCGATGTGATTACCGCAGCGTGGTTACCACACAGTGCGATCGGCTTACCGTGCGATCAACGTATAGCGTGTCCGGATCAGAGCACGTCGGCGAGCGTCTGGAAGTCGACGTACGCGCGGTGCGCCTGCCGGACCGTCTCGCGCAGGAACGGGCGCTTGCCCTCCGCGTAAGCGGCCGGGTCGTCGCGGAACTCGCGGGCGAGCCGACGCTTGAGGTCGGCGTACTGCTCTCGGCGATCCGCGTGGTTCGCGAGGTACTGCACGAGCAGCAGCTGGTCGTACTCAAGCACACCGCCCGCGCGGCACACGTAGACGTGCGTCTCGCAGCGCGGCGCATGAGCCGGAAGCCTGCCTGGCTGCGCGACAAACACCCGCCGGTCGGCCTCACGCACACACAGGGCGAAGCCGAGGCGCTCAAGCGCGCCGCGATACTCCTCCTCGGCCTCGGGTTCTGACACCGAGACCTGGAGATCGAGGTGCGGCCGGCCGGGCAGGCCCGGCACCGCCGTCGAACCGATGTGGTCGACGCGCACCGCATAGCCGCCGAGCGCGCCACGCACTAGATCGGCGCACACTGTGAAGCGATCGGACCAGGCACTATCCCAGGACTTGATCTGTACCGGCGCCAAGTCGCCCACGGCGACGGCGATCTCTACTGCCATCCAACACCTCCCGCCTGAGGTGAAGTCAGGAAACCGCGCAACTCGCGTGCAGTCAAGAGGTTACGCAGTAACGACCGTGCGCAATAAAAGTATCACGGAATGGCAACGCTCCAAGTGGCGCGCGGTATGGCGCAGCAGCGCAACGGGCAGCGGCCGGAACGTGACCTTCGAGCCCTGCCACCTGCGCAGCTCAGCAGGGGTGGCGCGGCAATTCGACACTCTTATTCGACGATGCGTTCGTTTTCCGCTTGCTGCTGAACCGGTGTAGCGGATCGGTCAATCGATCCGGTCTTCGGATTCAGCGAAGTCTTCGACGGCTGAGTTCTCAGCGGCTGCGCGGTCAGGTATGGGCTCGGATTCGGCGTCGGCGTCCGCCAGCGCCACGGCAGCGGATTCGAGCACGGACTCACCGTCCCCGGCCTCGGCTCCGGAGCTCTCGGCGGACTGCGGCGCGTGCCCTTCGAGTTCCGCGATGCGCTGCTCACGCTGCTCGATCTCGCGCGCGAGCCGGTCGAGCACGTCGTCGACTTCGTCCATCCGGTATCCGCGGGCGCCGACGGAGAAGCGCACCCGGTCCACGTCGGTCCCCGCGAGCAGGCCGTCGCCGGGCAGGGCGAGGTCCGGCCGGTCCGGCATCGGCTCGGACATGTGGCCGCCCCCGCCGATAGCGAGCCAGCCGACAGCCGCGAGCAGCGCGACGATCACCACCAGTTGGAGCCAGTACATCGCGTCCTCGTTCCTCTGTTCGTATGATCCTTCGGACACGCACCCAGCGTGATACGGGCTCTTCGGACTTGGCCGGGGCTTCGTTTGCGGCTGTGGGCCCGTCCGCCGCTGTGTGCCGGCCGACCCTGCGCCGCGGACCCGGCCAAGTCCGAAGAGCCGTAATCTGCCGCAGAGCATAGGGTACGGGTCCCGCAATGGCATGAAGGGTACGCCTGCATGGTCGAGGACGGATTCCGGCTTGGCCGGCACCGGTTCGGGCGGCACGAGCCGGTGATCATGGCGATCGTCAATCGCACCCCCGACTCCTTCTACGACAAGGGCGCGACGTACGGCGAGGCCGCCGCGATGAAACGTGTGCAAGAAGCGATCGCGCAGGGCGCCCGGATCGTGGACATCGGCGGGGTCAAGGCCGGGCCGGGCGACGAAGTGGACTCGGCGGAGGAGATCCGCCGGGTGGTCTCCTTCGTCGAGGCGGTGCGCGCGCGGTTCCCCGAGGTGGCGATCTCGGTGGACACCTGGCGGGCCGAAGTCGGCGAGGCGGTCTGCCGGGCCGGCGCGGACCTGCTCAACGATGCGTGGGGCGGTTACGACGCGGATCTCGCCCAAGTCGCCGCGAAGCACGGCGTCGGCCTGGTGTGCATGCACACCGGCGGCGCCGTGCCGAGGACGCGGCCGCACCGGGTCGCGTACCCGGACGTGATGGCCGACGTGCTGGAGCAGACTCTGGCCCTGGCGGAACGCGCGGCGGCACTCGGCGTCCCGCGCGAGTCGATCCTGGTCGATCCGGGCCACGACTTCGGCAAGAACACCCGGCACTCGCTGGAGGTGACCCGGCGCCTCGGCGAGTTGGCCGCGACCGGCTGGCCGGTGCTCGTCTCGTTGTCCAACAAGGACTTCATCGGCGAGACGCTGGATGTGCCGTTGCAGGGCAGGCTGACCGGGACGCTGGCCGCGACGGCGGTGTGCGCGTGGCTGGGGGCGCAGGTGTTCCGGGTGCACGAGGTGACCGAGACCCGGGAGGTGCTCGACATGGTCGCGTCGATCGCCGGGACCAGGCAGCCCGCGGTCTCGCGGCGCGGCCTGGCGTAGTCGGCGGCGTGAGAGAGGCGCCGTGAAAGACTGGCTCCGTGGACGAGCCGGATATCAAGACGCTGCTCGCGACGGACCGTGCCCTGGTATGGCATCCGTACGGGGCCATGCCGGGTGCGCTCGAACCGTTGCTGGTCACCGGCGCGTCGGGGGTGCGACTTGAGGTGGCGCTGCCGGACGGGACGCGGACCGAGCTGATCGACGGCATGTCCTCGTGGTGGGCGGCGATCCACGGTTACCGGCACCCGGCGCTCGACGCGGCGGTGCGTGATCAGCTCGGGCGAATGGCGCACGTGATGTTCGGCGGCTTGACACACCGGACCGCCATCGAACTGGCGGCCAGGCTGGTCGAGCTCACCCCCGGGCCGCTGCGGCACGTGTTCCTGGCCGACTCGGGCTCGGTGTCGGTCGAGGTCGCGATCAAGATGTGCCTCCAGTACTGGCAGTCGGTCGGCCGCCCGGGCAAGCGCCGCCTGCTGACCTGGCGCGGCGGCTATCACGGCGACACGTTCCATCCCATGTCGGTGTGCGATCCCGAGGGCGGCATGCACAGCCTGTGGCGCGGCGTGTTACCGGAGCAGGTGTTCGCCGAGGCGCCGCCGGACGGGTTCGAGTCCGAGCCGTCCACCGCGTACGTAACGCACCTCGCGGATCTGATGGAACGTCACGCAGACGAGCTCGCGGCGGTGATCGTCGAACCGGTGGTTCAGGGCGCCGGTGGCATGCGTTTCCACTCTCCGGGATACCTGAGGACGCTGCGCGAGTTGTGTGACGAGCACGACGTGCTACTGGTCTTCGACGAGATCGCGACCGGATTCGGACGCACGGGCACGCTGTTCGCGGCCGAGCACGCGGCGATCGCACCAGACGTGATGTGCGTGGGTAAGGCGCTGACCGGCGGCTACCTCACGATGGCGGCGGCGTTGTGCACGAGCCGGGTGGCTGAGGGCATCAGCCGGGGCGAGGTACCCGTGCTCGCGCACGGACCGACGTTCATGGGCAATCCGCTGGCCGCGTCCGTCGCGCTTGCGTCGATCGACCTGCTGCTGGACCCGACGGCACGCGGCGGAGTTCCGTGGCAGGCGGACATCGCACGACTTGAGGCGCAGCTGCGCTCAGGACTGGCGCCGGGCCGAGCGTTGGCGGGCGTGAAGGACGTGCGCGTCCTCGGCGGCATCGGCGTGTTGCAACTTGACCGGCCGGTCGACATCGCCGCAGCGACTCGTGCGGCCGTGCGACGCGGCGTGTGGATCCGGCCGTTCCGCGACCTCATCTACACGATGCCGCCCTACATCACCGGGGACGGTGATCTCGCCACGATCTGTGGCGCGCTGCTCGACGCGGCGGCCGACTCGACCGCCGCCAACAGCTAAGAGCGGCCACAGACGCCCTCTCAGCCCTCCGGCCACTGTTCGCCTGCTCGTTCCGCCGCGACCTTCTGCGCGAAGGCGGCGGACTCGTCGGCGGCGCGGCTTCCGTTCGCGCCCTTGATCGCCTCCACCGCCTCCGCCGGGGAGTCGGTCAGCGTGAGCAGCGCGAGGTCCGCGGCCGAGGCCTTGCCCTGCGTGACCATCGTCGTGCGCAGCCACTCGGCCAGACCGGACCAGTACGCGGTGCCGAGCAGCACGATCGGGAACGAGGTGACCTTTCGGGTCTGCACCAGCGTCAGCGCCTCGAACAGCTCGTCCATGGTGCCGAAGCCGCCGGGCAGCACCACGAAACCCTGGGCGTATTTCACGAACATCGTTTTGCGGGCGAAGAAGTAACGGAAGTTGACGCCTAGGTCGACGTAGTCGTTGAGGCCCTGCTCGAACGGCAGCTCGATGCCGAGGCCGACCGAGATGCCGCCGCCCTTGACCGCGCCCTGGTTGGCCGCCTCCATCGCGCCGGGACCACCGCCGGTGATCACCGCGTAGCCGGCCTCGGCGAGCAGTCGGCCGACCTCGACGCCCTGCGCGTACTCGGCCGAGTCGGGTTTGGTGCGCGCCGAGCCGAACACGGCCACCGCCGGACCGAGCTCGGCCAGCGCACCGAAGCCCTCGACGAACTCGGCCGTTATGCGGTGCACCCGCCACGGGTCCGAGTGCAGCCAGTCGGTCGGGCCGCGCGAGTCCAGCAGCCGCTGGTCCGTCGTCGACTCCTGCACCTGCCCGCGGCGCAGCAGCACCGGCCCGCGGAAGCGCACCCCGTTCAGCCGCTTTTCCTGCGGCTCAATGTCATCAGTCACCCTGGAAAGGGTACCCCCGCGCGCGCCGACACTCGGGGAACCGCACGTCAACCGTGTGTGAACGCACGGCAGGCACCGGACTTAAACGACTTGGCCGCGCATCAGATCCGGCAATCCGTCCGGGCCTTCGGGCTGCTATCCACGGGCGAATGTTCCAGCCACGGCACCGGCCGCCACGCCGCCGGTCAGACTCGGGACCGCCGGCATGACCGTGCTCTGCGGCCCGGTGAGATGCTTGGTCAGCCAGTCGAAGGCGACAGGCTCGGTGGCCTTCCACACCCCGACGTTGTGGCCGCCACGCTCAGCGAACAGCCGCTCCACCGACGTGGGGGTTCTGGCCGCCGAGCTCATCGCGACCGCCTCGGCGCCCGTGGAGCCGTCCTGGAGCGTGCCGGTCAGCAGCAGCGAGACCTGCGCCGGCGGCCGGTGCTGGATCAGCCACAGCGGGCTGTTCTGGTCGTACACGGCGGTGCCCGGCTTGAGCAGGTCGCCGTCCGGATGGTCGTCCCCGCTCATCGAGACCGCGGCGGCGTATTCACCCGGGAATTGGAGGAGCAGCTTCGAGGCGCACAGCCCGCCCTCCGAGTAGCCCATCAGGCCCCAGCCGGAGCGGTCGGTGGCGGTGCGGAACGAGGTCTCGACCAGGCTGTGCACGTCGCGCGTGAGCCAGGTGGCCACCTGCGGGCCGCCCGGGATGTTCGAGCAGTCCGCGTTGTGCGGCGGGTCGACGTTGATCGTGGCGCCTACGAGGATGGCGGGCTTGGCCACGCGGTCCTGCACCTCCTTGGCGAGGAAGCCCGGCGCCGCGAGGCCGTGGAACCAGGAGCCCGGCGAGCCGGGATAACCGGAGAGCAGCTGGATGACCGGGAACTCGGTGTGCCGGTAGGCCTCCTCGTTGTACTCGGGTGGCAGCCAGACCGCGATGTCCCCGGTGACGCCGGACGCGGGTCCGGTGATCACGGCGTGCAGCTCGCCGGGCAGGGCGCTGTCCGGCTGGAACAGCGCCGCGTTCGGCAGCGCGCGGTCCGCTCCCCGTCCGGCGGACTCGGCGCCGGTGGTCGCGGTGATCACCGGGTTACCGGCCTGGATGCGGCCGAGCGAGCCGTTGTCGCCGAACAGGTCGGACCAGGAGGTGTACAGCTGGAACGAGTTGTTGATCATCAGCGCGGCGAGCAGCACCGCGAATCCCTGGCACAGCGCGATGAGCGCGAACCGCTGCGCTATCCGCAGCGGGTCCGGCCCGCGCAGCCGACCCCACAACAGGACGGTGACAAGCGGCAGCGCGATGACCGCCGCGATCACCGCGTCCAAGAACAGCCCGCTGGTCAGTCCCATGTCCTCGCCCGATTTTCACCCGTGAGTACCGCAGGCGCCCACCGCGCCCCGTTCTTCCCGCCGCGGTGTCCTGCGGATGTTCTACCCATGATCGACGCCTGAAGCCCGGTTCAGGTTGCCTTCATTATCAGGCTTGTTCGGCATCTTTCAGATAAAGCCAGCGCAACAACAGTTGCTCGGCTTCACGAACCTTGGCGAGGGACACGTGCTCGTCGCGAGTGTGTGCGAGGTTCGGGTCGCCGGGCCCGTAGTTGACCGCCGGGATGCCGAGGCCCGAGAGGCGCGCCACGTCGGTCCAGCCGAGCTTGGCCCGCGCCGGAGCGCCGGTCAACGCCGCGAGGCCGGCCGCCTCGGGCAGGTCCAGGCCGGGGCGCGCGGCCGGGGCGCTGTCGACGATCTCCACGTCGTAGCCCTCGAAGAGCGCGCGGACGTGGTCAGCGGCCTGAGTCTCGGAGCGGTCCGGAGCGTAACGGTAGTTGACCAGCACGGTGCACTCGTCCGGGATGACGTTGCCCGCGACGCCGCCGCTGATCCCGACCGCGTTGAGCCCTTCGTGGTAGAGCAGCCCGTCCACCTCGACCTGCCGGGCCTCGTACTCGGCGAGCCGGCCGAGGATCGGCGCGGCGCCGTGGATCGCGTTCCGCCCGAGCCAGGACCGCGCGCTGTGCGCCCGCACGCCCGAGACGGTGATCCGGGCGCGCAGCGTGCCCTGACATCCGCCCTCGATGACGCCGTCCGTCGGTTCGAGCAGCAGGCCGAAGTCTCCGGACAGCCAGTCGGGGTGTTCGCGGGCGACGTGGCCGAGACCGTTACGGGCGGACTCGATCTCCTCGCAGTCGTAGAAGATGAAAGTCAGATCGTGCGACGGTTCTGGGCCGTTCACGGCGCCGACGGCGGCGGCGATCTTCAGCTGTACCGCCACGCCGCTCTTCATGTCCGAGCTGCCGCAGCCGTAGAGCACGTCGCCGACCAGCTTCGACGGGACGTTGTCCGCGATCGGGACGGTGTCGATGTGCCCGGCCAGCACGATGCGCCTGTCCCGGCCGAAGAACGTGCGCGCGACGACGTTGTGGCCGTGCCGGTCCACGGTCAGCCGGGGCAGCGCGCGCAGCGCCTCCTCGATCGCGTCGGCCAGCGGTTTCTCCCCGCCGCTGACCGAGGGGAAGTCGACCAGCGCCGTGGTCAGCGCCGCGACGTCACGGGACAGGTCGATCGGGCCTTCCAGGTCCGAGCCCGGCGCCATCAGGCGCTCATCCCGTGGTCGCGCAGGATGTCGTTGAGCTGGGCCTTGTCGTGCCGCCGGCCCTCGTCGAGCCGCTTGAGCACCAGGACGCACGGCAGGCCGAAGGCACCGCCGGCGAACTGCTTGGCGCGCGTGCCGCCGACGGCGACCGACCAGGCCGGAATGTGGCCGCGGCTGATCTCCTCGCCGGTCTCCACGTCGATGACCGGGATGGTCGCGGACAGGATGGTGCCCGCGCCGACCATGGCGCCGCGGCCGACCCGCGCGCCCTCGACGATCATCGAGCGGCTGCCGATCATCGCCTCGTCCTCGACCACGACCGGGACCGCGTTCGGCGGTTCGAGCACGCCGCCGACGCCGACGCCGCCGGACAGGTGCACGTTCTTGCCGATCTGCGCGCAGGAGCCGACCGTGGCCCAGGTGTCGACCATCGAGCCGGAGTCCACGAAGCCGCCGATGTTGGTGAAGCTCGGCATGAGCACCACGCCCGGTGCGAAGTAACTGCCCCAGCGCGCGATGGCGCCGGGCACGACGCGTACTCCGGGGAAGACCTTCTTCAGCGGCATCCGGTCGTGCTGGTAGAACTCGCCAACGGTGGCCTCCGTCATCTCCAGCAGCTTGAAGGTGAGCAGGATGGCGCGCTTCGCCCGCTCGTCCACGACCACGGCGCCGGTGTCCGGTTCGACGAAGGCGACACGGGCCGTTCCGGCGTCGAGCAGATCGACCGCTTCGACGACGAGTTTGCGCGCATCGGCGTCGGCGGGACTCAGTTCGGCGCGGCGCTCCCACAGTTCGTCGATCACGACGGGCAGCGGGCTGGCGAAGGTCGGCGGCGTCATGTGCCAAGACTAGTGCGGAGCCGTGACACGACCCCGACCTGGTCCGTACACCGATCGCGTACGGTAACGGGATACGCCTGCCCGATGACGGACGACGAGGGAGCATCGTGCCGCGCACCGCCGAGAACCACCATGCCGCGCCGGTCGACACGAACCGCGGCGGAGGCGGTTGGCTGAAGATCCTCATCGCGGTGCTGGTGGTCGCCGGGCTGGTGGCGGGCGCCGCGATCTGGGCGCTGAACAAGCTCGGCCACCTGTCGATCTTCCAGTCCTCGGGCTGCACGGCCACGTCGTCGGCCGGGAGCATGAGCCTGGACCTGGAGCAGGCGCGCAACGCGGCCACGATCTCGGCCGTGGGCCTCTCGCTGAACGTGCCGACCTTCGGGATCCAGGTGGCCCTGGCGACCGCACGTCAGGAGTCGAAGCTGCACGACATCGGCTACGGCGACCGTGACTCGGTCGGGCTGTTCCAGCAGCGCCCGTCGCAGGGCTGGGGCACGCAGGAGCAGATCATGGACCCGGTGTACGCGAGCACGAAGTTCTACCAGGCACTGCTCAACGTCCCGGGCTGGCAGAAGATGTCGCTGACTCAGGCGGCCCAGGCGGTACAGCATTCCGGCCTGCCTGACGCCTACGCGCAGTACGGGCAGTTCGCCACGGTCATCGCGGCCGTATTCACCGGCGGCGCGGGGCCCGGCCTCGGCTGCACGCTCGATGGTCCGACCTTCTCGCCGCAGGCCAAGGCCGCAGGGAAGCTGCTGACCGCGCGCGGTCAGGCGGTGATCGACGACCTGCGCGCGCAGTTCGGGACTGCGAACGTCGGGAAGGTCACCGGCTTCGGCGCGGACGGGGGGTCGTTCGACGTGGCCGCGCCGGCGTCGGCGGCGGGCGGCGACGCGGCCGCACGGAACTGGGCCTTCGCGAACTGGGCGGCGGCGCAGGCGGAGACGCTGGGCGTCGGGAAGGTCTCGTACGGCGGGAAGACCTGGAACGCGTCCGACGGAGCGTCAGGGTGGACCTCGGATTCGAGCGCCGCGGCCACTGGCAGCAGCGTGCACATCGTCATGGTGACCGGGAGCTGAGGGCTCTTCGAACTCGGCCGCGGCGGCGCGCAGGGTCGGCCGACGCGCAGCGGCGGGCGAGCCTACAGCCACGCACAGAGCCCCGGCCAAGTTCGAAGAGCCAAGCTGAGACAGCTCTAAAGAGTGACGATTCACTGAATCGAGTGAACAGTGAGCTGTCGATTCAAAGATAGTTACCGTTTCGTTATCTTTATCGCGCAACTTCGCCGCGCTCTCATCGATGTTCAGTTTGGGATTACCACCCGCCTTTCTGACCATTCGAGGAGCACCATGAGCATCCCGCAGGCTCGAAAGGGCCGCCACGCCGCACCGGCCCGGCCGACCGGCCGCAGGCTGGCCGTCGCCGCGGCGGCACTCGCCGCCGGAGCGGCCCCCCTGGTCTGCGGTGGCACGGCGGCTGCGGCGACCGCGTCGACGCAGCCCGACCTGTCCGCGCTCGTGCCCACGCTCGCGCTGCCGGAAACGGCACTGCCGGTCAGCCTGCCCGACTCGCTCGGCGCGCTGACGCAGGGGTTGCCGCTGACGCGGGATCTGCCGGTCAACGAGGCGGTCAGTGAGGCCGTGCCGCTCTTGGGCGACGTGACATCTCCGGGTGGCCTGGGCCTGCCCCCGAAGCAGCCCCCACAGGCGGGGCAGTTGGTGCACTCCGCGCCGCTCACGCAGCAGCCTGACGCGGTCGCCGAGCAGCTCACCAGCGCGCTGCCGATGGCCAACCTGGTGTCACAGCTGGCCCCGACGTCCGGCGGACCGCTGCAACTCACGCCGCACGCGCTGCAAGACGGCGTGCTCGGCACGCTGACCTCGGGCATCGCGCCGCAGACGAGCTCATTGACCGACGGACTGGTCG
>NZ_DASYZI010000022.1:0-45866 GCF_035946395.1 Actinocrinis sp. | reverse complement strand
TCGCGTGCGCGAGCCGTCGCCGTCCATGGGCTCGGGATCCGGGGACGGTTCCACACGGGCCGTGAGGTTCTGTGTGGACTGCTCCAGGTCGGATCGAGCGTGGCGCCGGGTGGTGGTGGACGCCGCGGTCGTCGTCAGGAGTGGCGCAGGGAATGACGCCCATCAGTAGCGGCTCATTGCTGGAGGGAACGGCGCCCTGCGCTTCACGAGGGTATGCGGTCTCCGCAGCGGAGTCTGTGACGAACAGCCGGTCTGTTTCGTGTGCCGAGCGCGTTGTTCGATCGGCTGGCTCCCTGAAGGAGTTCTGTTCGATCCCAAGGGGTCCTGGTCCTGGCCGTGGCCGGGCTCGTATGAAACGTGAAAGCCGTCGAGTCGTGCGCGGAGCCTGACCGTGTCAGTCCTCGCCGTGCTCGCGAATGACGGGTTTGCCGACGGTCCCGGATTCCTCGGATTCCTCGGATACTCTGGGTGTTGACGGGTGCGGCGGTGGTGGCGCCGGGATGCCGTAGTGGATCACGCTTCCGAACCCGACGGTGTTCGCGGTGCCGCCCGACTCGACCACGACGGTCTGGTTTGCCTGCTGAGAGGCCCTTTCCGGCGGATTGTGCCTCGTGCGTTCGTCGACGAGGCGTTGGAGTTCCGCGGCGGCTGTGGGGGAGGCGTGCAGCAGGGTGCTCAGTTCGCTGGTCCAGGGGGCGAGCAGGCTGCGGCGGGCCGCTTCGGGGTCCTTGGCGCCTTCCACGAGGTGGGCGTCGGCGTCGAGGCGGTCGTGCGCGGCCTGCGTCCGGCTGGTGCCGGTGCGGCGGAAGAGCAGGCCGAAGAGCTTTTTGACGGCCGACCACGAGTCCGTGGCCATCGCCGTGACCAGGGCGGTGGCTCCGGCGGCGGCGAGTATTTCCAGTTCCTGCTCGGTGGGCACGACTGCTCCTCTGTTTTCTCCGGGTGCTTCGTTTCCTCCTTCGCCTGGCCCGCGCGCGGCGAACGCGGGCACGAACAACCACGCCTGACCGGTGTACTCCTTCACGCCGATGTTCATCGGCTCGAAGTCCTCGGGGAGGACCGCCAACGAGCCGTACTTCACGGCGTCTTCGTAGTAATGCGCGGACACGATCAGCGCCAGCGGCGTGTCGGGTGGCGCGTTGCGCAGCGCCTCGCGTAGTTCCCCGGCTTCGAGCAGGCGGGCCAGCACCTCCAGCGGCGGGCCGTGCACTGCGCCGTTGTCGCCCACGTCCACTTCGCCGGCGTGCAGGGCGGCACGGACCCGGATCCGGTGTGGAGAGCCCGATCCCACCGCGTGGTTGTGCCGGCGCAGGAGGACGGCGAGGTCCTGCGTCACCGTGTTGAGCAGGTTGGCTTTCGGCGTGCCGGCAGGGGCGACGATCCGCAGGCCGTCGCCGAGGTCGATGATGAGGCAGTCGGCTGAGGCGATGCCGTTGCGTCGCAGTGAGTGACCGGCCGCTTCGCTCAGGGCTTTGCGGATCTCGGTGAGCGGGCCCCGGCCGCGGCCGGAGGACTTCTCGATGTCCAGGTCGAGCAGCGCTCGGTATTCGAGGTGGGACAACCGCGTTCTCCTTCTGGTCGTCACGCGCGTGCCCACGGGTTGTCGAAATTGCCGAGGGCTTCGATGCTGCGCTGCGCTTCGCGCAGTTCGTCGGCGCCTTCCGCGCGTTGGGCGGCGGTGAGAGTGCTTAGGAGCGCCAGGGCTTCCCGGCCGATCGCCTTCGCGTCGGCCATGCGGGAGTCGTTGTACGTGCGGACGCACAGGCGCGAGAGGGCGAGAACCAGCGCAGGCTGATAGCGGTTCGGGTTGGCGGCGGCGAGTCTGCGGAAACGGGCGGCGCAGTCCTCGGCCAGGGCGAGAGCGCGGCGGAAGTCGTTCAGTTCGAAGAGTGCGTCGCAGATCTCGTTGAGCTTCGCCGCGCAGTGCAGGGGGGTGGCCGTGGTTCGCTGTTCGGCGCAGCGAGCGAATACTTCGGCGGCTTCTTCGAAGGTGGTCACGGCTGTGGCCCGGCGGTTCGGGTCGTCGGCGAGGACGGAGCCCAGGACGTAGAGGCCTGTTGCGAGTTGCTCCATGTGCGCCGCCGGGTTCGTGCCGACCAGGGGACGCAGGAGGCTGATGGACTCGTTGAGCGCGTCCAGAGCCTGATCTGGCTTGTCTGTGCACGTCAGGTAGATGCCGTGATTGTGCAGCGCCACGGCGAGCTGGGCCAAATGGTTCGGGTTGTCTCGGGCCAGGTCGCGCAGCAGGCCGATCGCCTGTCCGCTGGCGTGCGCGGCCTCGGCGTCCCGGTCCTGCCCGGACAGCGCGTCCGCGAGGCTGAGCAGCGCCATCGCCGATCCCGGAACATGCGCGGCGGCGTCGATGCCGGTCGGGTTGCGTGGATCGGGGCCCGAATCGACTGCCTCGCGCGCGGCGGCCGAGGCTTCGTCGAGTCTGCCGAGTGTCACGAACGCGTCGGCGAGGTTGTGCAGCGCGAGGACGAACAGTTGCTGGTGTGCCAGGGGATTGTGCGTGCGCAGGAGTCTTAGGATATTGACGCACTCGGTGAGCGAGTCGGCCGACTGTCGGGCGCGGTCTATCTTCAGTTCTACCGTGCCGAGGTTGTTCAGCGCTCCGGCGAGACGCGGCAGGTGGGCGTCCGGCAGGGCGCCGGCCAGGGCGCGGTATGTGGCGGTGGCCTCGCTCAACGCGGTGTGGGCCTGGTCGAGGCGGCCCAGTTCGCTGAGGCAGGTGCCGAGGTTCACGAGGAAGCGGGCCAGGTCCGGCAGATACGCGCTGGGATTCGCCTCGGCCATGAGCCGGCCGGCCGCCACCGCCTCCTCGAAGAAACCGAGGGCCTCGGCCTTTTCGCCGAGGTTTGCCAGGCGCAGGCCCAGATTGCTCGCCGTCGTCGCCCACGCGGGCCGGTGCGCCGCCGGACTCGACTTGGCCAGCGTGCGCAGGATGCCCTCGGCTTCCCGCGTCGGAGCGAGCGCGTCGTGGTGCTTGCCGACGCGGTCGAAGCTGTTGCCGAGGCCGTTGAGCGCGAGTGCGAGGAAGGGCAGGTGCTCTGCGGGGTCCTGCGCGGCGAGGTCACGCAGGAGGGCGGCCGCGCGGTCGGTGTCCTCCAGAGCCGCGGCGGGCCGGCCGAGTTCGAATTCGATGATGCTGCGGTTGCCCAGGGCCGCGGCGAGCAGCGCCCGGTGCCGCGGGTTCTGCGCGTCGGGGAGGGCTTGGAGACCGGCGACGGCCTCGCCCGTGGCGGCCAGGGCCTGCTCGTTGCGGCCCAGTTTGCTGAGCACGTTGGCGAGATTGCTCGCCGCCATGGCCATGTCGGCGGCGTACTGCGTCGGGGCCATGGCCGCCAGCCGACGGTAGCGCAGCACCGATTCCTTCAGCGGCGCGACCGCCGTCTGCCGGTCGCCCGTTTCGCTGCGTGCCAAGCCCAGATGACAGAGCACGAAGGCGAGGTTGGCCCGGCGCTCGACTCGGCCGAGCCTGGCCAGCCTGCGTGCGATCGGTTCGGCCGCCGCGAACTGGGCCGCGGCCTGTTCGTGCCGGCCCGCGTGGCCGAAGCGGATGCCGCTGTCGCAGAGCCATTCGACGCGGACCGCGCGACCCGGCCGTGTGGCGAGAACGTGCCCGGCCAGGCGTTCGGTCAGGTCGGCCATGCCGGAGTCGAGGTCCGTGTTGCGGCCGGGCGGCAGGACACGGTGCACGCTGGCGAGCGCGGCGTGCAGCTCTGGAGCGAGGACCGGGCCACGGTCGCGGTCGATCGCCGCGAGGGCGCTCAGCGCGGCGCTGCCACCGGCGAGGACGCGCTGGGGCTGGAGGACGGCCCACGGATAGAGCACGGTGAGGCCGACGTGGGGCCACCGTGCGGCTGCCGCCGCGAGGAACACCAGGGCGCGAGTGGTCCACGGCGGGGCGTCGTGGTCGTTGGTGTCGGTGTCCGTGTTGGTGTCGGTTGCGACGGCCGGTTCAGGGGCGGGCGGGGGGAGCGGGAGCAGGGCGTCCACCGCCGTCGTCGCAGCCCACTGCTGTTCCGGACTGCCGGTTCCGTGGCCGGGAAGCGTCAGTGCTATGAAATCCTCGGTCAGCCGGTCCGGGTATAAGGGTTCGAGAACGCACTCGCGATCCGGCTCGGCGGGCGGGTAGCAGACGGCGTGGTCGGCCAGCAACTGCGGCGCGGCGAGCGGGAGCGTTTGCCTGGTGAGCACCGCCGTGCCCGCGGCCGGATCGACCGGTCCGGTCAGCGCGGCGGTGAACACGACCCGGTTCATCAACGGCGCCGGGGTGAAGTAGGTGCGGTTCTCCGGATTGAGTTCGTGCCCTGGATCGCCATACTGCTGCTCCCAGTGCTTGTACTCCCGGTTCAGCAGGTAGCGGGTCAGGTCGGCCATGCCGGCCCCGTGCGGCGGGGGCGCGCCGCGGGCCGCCGCGTCGACGGCCACCAGTGCGGCCATGTGCACGGCGAGGGTCAGGCCGAACTCCGGTCGGCTCAGATCCGCCGCGGGCTTGAGGCCGTGCGCGTTGTGTAGTCCGTACCGGGCGGCGAATGCCGTGCGGGCGGCGGCGAACATCTCCTGACGCGGTCCGGTCCCGTCTCCGGCCCCGGCTCCGGCCCCGGCTCCGGCCCCGGCTCCTGATCCGTCTGCGCCGGGCAGCGGATCGAGGCGCTGGACGGAGAAGTCGGCTTCGATTTCTTCGAGCCGGCTTTGCAGACCCCGCCAGTCGCCGTGCGAGCGGGCCAGCAACAGGACCCTGGTGCGCATGCCGACGTGATGCAGAGCCGTGTCGCCGAGCATCCAGGCCAGATGGCTCGGCGGCCACTCGTTGGCGTAGTCGACGAGCAGCAGCACTCCGGCGCAGCCGTCCAGCCGCAGGTCGGGGCCGCCGGATGGCAGCTCGATCGTGTGCGGGCCGTGAATCGCCGTCAGGACCTTCCATCCGGCCGCGGCCGACTCGGCGGCCAGTTCGCCGGCCAGCCGGCTCTTGCCCTGGCCTCCGTCGCCGTGCAGCCACCGGGCCGCGAGCCGTGGGCCGCCGTCACGCCACGTGCGCAACTGCTCCAGTTCGCGGGCCCGGCCGGTGAAGGCGACCACGGCGTAGCGGGCGTTGAGCAGCCGGCTGGCCACCGCGCGCAGGAACGCGGCGTCGGGTTCGGGGGCGGGACGCCAGTTCTCGAACCGGAAGAGCCGGACGCGGTCGCCGAACTGGTAGATGTTGCCGAAGCCGACCGTGGCGGAGTACCCGCCGTTGTTGTACACGGTCTGCGATACGTGGACGTGCCGTGATGGCGCGTCATCGTCCTGCGGATCGTCGGCGTGCGGGTGCTCCGGTGCTGGCGGCATCTCACTCCTGGTGGATCTTGTCGGACCGCCTTGAGGACTTGGGACACTGTGACCACTATCGACCGGTGGGGTGCGTCGAATCCCGTCGCAGTGCGGGATCGCCCGGATTCGCGCTCCGCATGCGTCCGGCTACGGGTAGGCGATGGCCTGGAGCCGGTCGAGATCAAGAACCCTGATCGAGCGGTAACCTGTGGACACCACGCCCGACGCGCGCAGGTCTCGCAGGGCCTTGTGCACGGTCGGCTCGGCGGCTCCGGCGAGAGTCGCGAGTTCCGGCTGCGTCAGCGGCAGTCCGTCACCGGGCTTCGTGGCATAGGCGACAGCAGTCTGATGAAGCACCCGGGCGAGCCGGGTGCGTACGTCGCAGCCGGTGAAGTCGATGCGCCTGCGGTTGGCGAGTCGCAGTTTCGCCACGACGGCCGTGTTGACCGCGTGTGATATCTGCGGGTCGCGCCTCGTGCAGTCCAGGAACTCGGCCTGCGAGACGACCCGCGCCACCACGACGCCGGCCGTGGTCACGGTCGCGGACCTGGGTCCGCCGTCCACGGAGGACAGCTCGCCCACCAGATCGCCGCCCATCCGGACCGCCAACAGCGCGTGACGGCCGTCCTGCGTCAGCGCGGTCGCCTTCACCACGCCGTCGAGCAGGATGATCACGAATGTGGTGGTGTCTCCTTCGTGCATGAGCACCCGGCCCGCGGCCGGATACTGAGTCAGTGCTCCGAGATTGAGCAGCCGGTCCCGCGCGCTCGGGCCGAGGCCGCCGAGCAGGCTGGCCGCCGGCCAGGACAGGCTCCCGCGAGCCATGGACCGGGTGGGTTTCCCGGTCGGACCCGCAGCGAGATGTTCCATCGTCACCGCCCCCTTCGGCCCTCCCACCACCTTGGGCGGCCGTCCGCGTCCATTGTGCAGCCGCGCCACGCCACAAGTGCCCTTATTCGCAAATCCATGCGCACTTGCAAGCCGATCCTCCGGTGCCGCGAGGAAATCCGGCCCCGCGAACCGGGAATCTGCGCAATCCCGTATTGAGACGGAGTTCTCCGGCGCGGACCGGGCCACATTCGAGGTGTGCACATGCCCGCTTGGAGGGGAGCGTCCGGCTCCCGGATGCGTCGCGCAGATGGAGGGACTCAGATGCCTGAACCTGCGGTCGAGCCGGGTGTGCGGCGCATGTGCATGGCTGTCGCCGGCAGGCCAGGGCTGCTGGCGTCGGCATGCCGGTCCGGCGGATTCGACCGTATATACGTCTTTCCGGCGCCGGGCGGCGGGGCGGAGAGCGCCGTCGCCCCGCCCGGGATCGACGAGGTCGCATTCGCCGCCGACCTGGTCGAGGCGCTGCGCGCCGGCGTCGCGGCGGGCTCCGGTCCCGATCCCGGTTTCTTGGCGCTGGATGTCGGCATCGTGCACGTGCACGAGGACGGCTTCGCCGGATCCGCCATCGATCGGGTCCTCGGAATCGTGCGCGGCGACGTCCTGCGCGAGCTGGCGCGCGCCGAGCAGCGTGGCCTGCTCGCCGCGATCACCGAGCCGCTCTTCTCCGATCTGCTCGGCGAAGGCTGGCCGACGGACGGATGGCGCTTTCAGCCGCCGGTCGGCATCTGGTGCAAACGCTTCTGACCGGTCCAACCGGATTCATCAAGGGGTGGGGTTTCATGGGTGGGATGAGTGCTGCGCGCTTCCATAGGCGTCGCGGCAGGGCGTTGACACGAAGGTTCGCGGTGCTGGCCGCGTTCAGCCTGCTGACCGGGCTGGTCTCGTCGAACACGGCGACGGCGGCGGGTGTGAAGCCGGCGGCCGCGCCGAGCAGGTATCTGGCGCCTGCGATGGACGGTTCGGCGATCAGCGTGGAGACGGTTTCCAGCGCGCAGCGGTACAACGCGGCGACGGCGACGGTCAGCACGGCGCACGCGGCGATCTGCTGCTCGCGTTCGTGGGCAGCGACAGCCCGACCTCGGGCGGGCAGTCCTCGGTGGTCTCGGGCGGCGGGCTGTCCTGGAAGCGCGTCGGCGCCGACAACCGTCAGCTCGGCGACGCGGAGGTGTGGGCGGCACGGGCCACCGGCGCGCTGTCGAGCGCGAAGATCACCGCGAAGCAGAGGATCGCCTGCTGGGACGAGGCGCTGACCGTCGTCGCGCTCACCGGCGCGACCGGGATCGGCGCGTCGAAGACGGCTGATGCCCCGAGCGGCGCGCCGGCCGGGACGCTGGTCACCACGCAGCCCGAGTCGTGGGTGTGGGCCGCGGGCGACGACTGGCTCAAGTCGGTCAAGCGCACGCCGGGCCCGGGGCAGAGCGTGGTGCATTCGGCCACGGACAAGGTCGGCGACACCTACTGGGTGCAGTCCACGACCGCCGCGACGCCCGCCGCCGGTGCCGCGGTGACCATCGATGACACCGCGCCGAGTACGGATCCGTACAACCTCGTGCTCGTCGAGGTGCTCGGGACGAGGGTGACGGTGCCGAGCGTGACGGCCGTGGTGCCAGGCGGCGGACCGGTCGCCGGGACGAACACGGTCACCGTGCAGGGCGCCGACCTCGGCGGTGCGACCGAGGTCGACTTCGGCGCGGCGAAGGCCACCAGCGGGATCGCCGTGGCGCCGGATGGCAGCAGCCTGACGGTAGCGACGCCGCCGGGCGGTGCGGGGGCCGTGGACGTGCGGGTGACCACCGCGGCAGGTCAGAGCGCCGTCACCGCTGCGGATCAGTACACGTACACCGCGGCTGCCCCGTCCGCGTACTCCGGCGCACACCTGGTCCTCTCACCCGGCGTGGCCGGGCCGAACACACCGCACACCGCGCAGATCCTCAAGGCGACGTTGACCGATCGCGGCGGGCAGCCGCTCGCGGGTATGGACGTCGGCTTCGCCGTCACCGGTGCGAATCAGGCGACGAACTCCGCCGCGACCGACGCTCAGGGCGTGGCGAGCTTCACCTACACCGGAACCAGCGCGGGCACGGACAGTGCGTCCGCCACCTTCGCGGCCGGACCGGACACCGTCACATCGCAGCCCTCGACGATCACCTGGGCGGCACCGACGACGCCGGTCGCCGCGGTGAGCATGGATCCGTCGGCCGGGCAGTTCTTCGCCGAGCCTGCGGACGCCGCCGCGTTCACCGCGAAGCCCGGCGACACCGCCGCGTTCGCGCAGACCTTCCCGGACCTGGCGTTCAACCCGCAGCCCGGCGTCATCGCGGGCGACCACTATCCGGCTTCGCCCACGACGCATCCGCTGACCGACGTGACCACGGACGTGGCCGGCGACGCGAGCGGCACGCTGCCCGCCGAGGGCGACGGCCAGCAGGCCGGGGTCGGCGCGCTGGCGTCATTCGATGCCGTATTCACCACCACGCTGCACGTGAGCAGGCCCGGGGACCTGAGCTACGCGGTGGACAGCGCTGATGGGTTCCTGCTCGGCATCGGCAACGGCGCGAGCCGGGTCAACGGCGACTACGTCAATCCGCCCACTTCCAACCAGTCGGCGTTCGACGGTTATCCGCTGGTCGCGGCCTCGAATCAGCGCTCTGGCGGGACGGTGGCCACCCATCCCGTCACCATCCACTTCCCGGCCGCCGGGAACTATCCGTTGGAGCTGGACTACTTCAGCCGCGGCGGCCCGCAGCTCTCGCTCGTGCTTCGCCCCAGCGAGGCGGTGCCCGCGGCGCCGAACACTCCGCCGGTGAACGTATACGTGGGCTACCAGGACACGCTGCGCGCATCCAACGACTACACCATCTCCCCGCTGCCCTGGTACGGCTCCCCGAACGTCGTCTTCGAGGGCGATGGCAGCGCGCAGGGCCCGGGGGCCGACTCGGGAGGCGTCCGCTTCGACAACGTGACCAACGCGCCGGTGACCCTCGACAAGGTCACCGTGGACGTCCCGGTGCCCAGCGGCGGCGCGCCGGTGCACTACGACGAGTGGCCCGCGGGCATCGTGGTGAATCCGGGGCAGACGCTGATCCTGGCCGAGAACGCCGGGTTCGCCAGCTTCGACACCTCCGACGACGACGCCGGCACGTGCGGGGTCGTGCAGAAGCTGGTGCCGCTGATCAACGTGACGATCGGCGGTGCCACCTCCACGTACCGGGACACCGGCGAGGTGCTCAACACCGGCGGCTTCGACCAGGCCTGCATCGGCAACGAATCAGAGCCCTGGGTCCGTGTGGGCACGAACGGCCCGGCCGCTCCGCTGCTGCCGCCGGCGCGGACCGGGGCCGCGGGCGCCTGGGATCCGGACACCAACGCGTTCGTCCTGTACGGCGGCTACAACCTGGCGCAGTCCGGGATCTACTACGGCGACACGTGGGTCTGGCAGAAGGGCGCGTGGACCCCGATCGCCGCGGCGGCCGCGCCCCCCGCGCGCGGCTGGGCCGGCGGCGCCTACGACAAGGCGACCAAGTCGTTCGTCGTATTCGGCGGCTACAACACCCTGACCGGCACGAGCTACGACGACACGTGGACCTTCGACGGCCACACCTGGACGCAGCAGCACCCTGTCCACTCTCCGCCGCCCAGCAACCTCGGTTCGGCGAAGCTGGCCTACGACGAGGCCAACGGCACGGTCGTCCTGGTGACCTCGCAGTCCCAGGGAACGCAGAACCCGGACACCTGGACCTGGGACGGCACCGACTGGACCGAGCACCCCGACCCGGCCCAGCCCTCCGCTCGCTGGCAGCCGTCCCTGGCCTACGATCCGGACCTGGGCGAAGTCGTCCTGTTCGGCGGCTCGACCGGTTACGGCGGCCCGGACCTGTCCGACACCTGGGCCTGGGACGGCACGGCCTGGAACCAGCTGAGCCCGACCGCCGCGCCGAGCGCGCGGACCGGGGCCAGCCTGGACTACGTCCCGTCCGCGCACGGCCTCGTACTCTTCGGCGGCGATCAGGGTTCGAATGAAACGTGGCTGTTCGACGGCACGACCTGGAAGCAGCTGACCCCGGCCGCCTCGCCGCCCGGCCGCGCGTACGCGACCTCGGCCTACGACCCCGTGGACTCGGCGGAACTGGTCGCGTTCGGCGCGCAGAACGGATCGCTCTCGCAGCCGCTCGGCGACCTGTGGTTCCTCGCCGACGAGACCTGGAGCGCCACGCCGCCGTCCGCGGCGGGCCCCGCGCTCGCCCCGGCCACGAGCCTTGCGATCTCGCCCGGACGCGACCAGACCTACCCCGCCGGGCTGCCGAAATCCTTCACCGTCTGCGCGGTCGACGGCACCGGCCAGCCGCTGCCGGGTCTCGCGATCCAGGTGCGGATCACCGGAGCGAACGCGGCTACGACCACTGTGACGACCGACGCCAACGGCGTCGCAATGTTCTTAGATCCGGCGAGCGCCACCGGCGCCGACCAGATGCAGGCCACCGCGGCGGTCGACGGCACCGTGGTCGCCTCGAACCTGGTCAATGTGACGTGGAACGCCTCGGCCTCCGGCCAGCCCCCGACGATCGGCGCGATCCAGCCGGCCGACGGCTCCGTGGTGCGCGCGCCCACGCCGGTCACCGCGAGCATCACCGCTCCGGCCGGGCAGTCCATCGCCTCCTGGTCGGTCGGCCTCCAGTCCAGCGCGCCGGGCTCGCCCTCGACCACGCTGGCCTCCGGCTCCGCGGCGCCGCCGACGCCGCTGGCCACCCTCGACCCGACCAGCCTGGCCGACGGCCAGTACAACCTGACGCTCACGGCCACGGCCAGCGGCGGCGGCGCGGCGAGCCAGACCGTCGCGCTCAGCGTGGCCGGGGCGATGAAGCTCGGCGCGTATCAGGCCACGTACCACGAGCTCACAGTGCCCGTAGACGGCCTGGCGATGACCGTGGACCGGGTCTACAACTCCACCGACCACTCGGCTGGGGACTTCGGCACCGGCTGGCGCGTGGACCTCTCGAACATCCAGGTCGCCACCGGCCGGGCGCTCGGCTCGGGCGGCTGGCAGCAGTACGTCACCGACTGCGGCATCCTGTCCTGCGACTACGCCTACCGGGCCGTCAACGTCAGCCACAGCGTCACCGTCACCTGGCCCGACGGTCACCAGGAGGTCTTCGACTTCACCCCGACCGGCTCCGAGTTCGGCGGCCTGATGTTCATCAGCCCCGGCTACACGCCGCGGCCCGGCACCGGCACGGTGGACACGCTGGCCTCCAGCGGCTCCCTCGTCTTCGGCGACGACGGCAACCTCTACGACAGCACCGTCGCGCAGGTCAGCGACGGCACCGTCTTCAACCCGACGCGCTTCACCCTGACCACGCCCGACGGCACCGTCTACACCCTCGACACCACTACCGGCCTGGTGCGGGAAACCAACGCGGCAGGCGCCTCGATCACCGTCGACGGCCAAGGCGTGCACGGCTCCAACGGCCAGTCCATCACCATCACCCGTGACCCCGCGGGCCGGATCACGAAGATCGCAGGTCCCGACGACGGTGCGGCCGGAGAGAATCAGCACTGGACGTACACCTACAACGCCGCCGGCCAGCTCACCGCCGTGACCGACCCGGTCACCACCGTGCACTACGACTACGACCCGTCCAGCGGCCAGTTGCTCGGGAGCAGCGACGCGAACAACCAGCCGATCAGCACCATTACGTACGGCCCCGATGGACGCGTCGCCACGGTCGCCCAGGGCGGCGATCCGCCGATCACCGTGACCGCGAACGCCGCGACGCGCACCCAGACCGTCGCGGACCCGAACGGAAAGCTCACGACCACCGAGCTCTTCGATGCCGACGGCAACCTCGCCGAACGGGACCAGGCCTCCGGCGGCAAGACGCTGAAGACGACGTACACGTACGACGCCTCCGGCCGGCCGACCAGCACCACGGGCCCGACCGGGGCGATCGTCTCCACCACCTACGACGAATCCCCCGGGCCGACCAACGGCCAGATCCTCTCCGACACCGACGGCGACGGGCGCACGATCACCTACTCGGCGTACACCCGCTTCGGCCGGCCGGGGGAGGAGCTCAATCCAGACGGCAGCGTCGCCCAGGTCGTCACCTACGATCCGACGACCGGCCGGCCGCTGACGGACGACGTGCCCGGCCTCGCGCCGACTACGTACACGTACAACCCGGACGGCACCCTCGCATCGGCGAAGGACCCGGCCGGTCGTACGACTCAGTACACGTACGACGCCAACGGCAACCTGGCCACCCAAACCGACGCAGCCGGCCACACGATCCGCACCACCGAGAACTCCACCGGGCTGGCCGTGGCGCAGACAGACGCCTCCGGTCACGAATCCGACTACGCATACGACGGGAACGGGAACCTCACGTCCGTCACAGCCGCCACCACGCACGCCACTGAGACGGCTACCTACAACGGCTTCAACAAGCCGCTGACCGTCACCGACCAGGACGGAAAGACGACCACCTACGCCTACGACGGCGCAGGCAACGTCGTCAAGCGCACAAACCCCGACGGAGTCGTGACCACGTACGCGTACGACGCCGACGGAAATCTGACCGCTGAGACGAGCCCGACCGGCACGACGCACTACACCTACGACGCATTCGGCCAACTCGCCGAAACCGACAACGCCAACGCCGAAATCGACCTGGCCTACGACGACGCGGGCCGTCTGTTGAAGCAGACCACTTGCGCGTCCGCACCGTCGCAGACCTCTTGCCCGTCCGGCTCCGTCACCGTCACGCACGCTGTGGACCCCGCCGGGCTGATCACCGCGACCGGAACACCTGCCGGACACACCACCTACGCGTACGACGGCAACGGCCGACTGTCCGCAGTGACCGACCCGAGCGGTGGGACGTTCGTCGACAACTATGACTCCGCGGGCCGCCTGACCAGCGCACTCAGGCCCAACGGCACGCTCGACTCGACGACGTACAACGACGCCGACCAAGCGACCGCGCTGACCACGACCAATCGCGCGGGCACCACGCTCGCCGCCGCGACCGACACCATCGACCCTGCCACCGGCCAGATCACCGCCATGGCCGACCTCGACGGTACCAACACCTTCACCTACAACCCGGACGGCACCCTCGCGACCGCTGCACACCCGGCCGCCAGTGCGCTGCCGAACGAGTCCTACACGTACGACGCCGCAGGCAACCGCCTGACCGGCCCGGGAGGGACGTCCACCTACGACGCCGCGAACCGCCTGCTCTCGGACGGCGCGAACACCTACACCTGGAACGGCGAAGGCGACGTCGCCACCAAGACCGACACCGCGAGCCACGCTACGACCACTTACGCGTGGGATGCGGACAACCGCCTTGTCGGGACGAGCCTGAGCACCGGTGGCGGCACGACGGAGAAGTACGACCCGTTCGGGCGACTCGTCAGCGAGACGAGCGGCGCGCAGACCACGACGTACCTGTGGGACGGCGAAACGCTCGTGCAGCAGTCCACAAAGACGACGAGCCCGGTGAGCACGACGGTGACGAACTTCGTCGCCGACCCGGCCTCCGGCGATCCGGCCCAGCCGCCGACCACGACGCTGGAAGCCATCACCGCAACCAGCGCCACCGGAACCAGTACCGCCTACCCGATGTACAACCTGCACGGCGACACGACCGGCACGACCACGCCGCAAGGCACTCTGAGCAGCCCCCTGACAGAGTTCACCGCCTTCGGCCAGCCCAACGTCACAAGTGCCGCAAATGCTGCCGGCCTCGCGGCCTTCGACGGCTACCACCCCAGCGCCACAGGTCAGGACGCTTCGAACGCCCGCTACTACGACCCGGCGACCGGACGCTTCCTCAGCCCCGATCCGAAGCCCGCGCGCAACGCCTACGGCTACACCGCGAACGATCCCGTCAACCACTGGGATCCCACCGGTGCGGAAGAGCTCATCGAGGTAGCGGCGGAAATCGAGGTCAACGCGAACTGCCTCGGCAACGCCGCCGAGGAATCCCCGGCGGCCTCCTTCTACTGCCTCGGCACGCCGAACATCACCTCGACGCAGAACCCCAACGCCGGTCTGCACCTACCCGGCGTGGGCAATGTCGGCATACCTCTTCCCATACCACCGAACCCCGGGTTCGTCGCGACCGGATTCGTGTTGCAGATCGCCAACAGCGTCGTCCAGTCGACCATTCCGTACGCGCAGCTGCGGGCTGACGCGCAGACATCCCCACTCAGCGGCGCCGTGGTCGGATTCGTCCAGTTCTTCTTCGGATACAACGACCCGTCCGGCGGGTGAACGGAGCGTGCACACCATGAAGCTGAACCTGCCAGGCGCCAACATGGCGAGCAAGACGCGCGGCGGATTCCTCGTCGCGGGCGGGTTGATCGCGGGCCTCGGCCTGCTCATCCCCGGACTGTACGGCGTCTCCTTCGATCCGCCCGCGAACTCGCCCTACGCGAAGATCGACCTTTCGCACCTGGACGGTTTCTCCACCGCCATCAGCAGCTCCACCGGCGCGGTGTACAACGGATTCGGCGGGCCGGTCGACTTCGCCGCCTCCCAGCTCGCGGTGCTGATCATGCTCGCGGTCGGGATTCTCGTCGTCTGGCTGAAGATCGACATCGTCGACGCGCAGAAGGTCGTCAGGAAGACCGGAAAGGTCGCCGGCCTCCTGTTGCACAAGCACGTTCTGTTCAAGCTCTCGACCATCCTCACCGCGGCGGTGATCCTCGGGAACTTCATCTGGGGATTCCGGTTCAACCGGACGCCACCCGCACTCACTCAGCGGTTCGTCACCGACCTCGGCGGAGGGCAGTCCGCAGCTGCGGCCGCGCACTATCTGTCCGGTTCGCTCGGCCTCGGCGCGCTGATCCTGCTGTTCGGGCTGTTGATCGGATTCGCCGGCGCTTTCCCGAGGATCGGCTGCTCGGTACTGCTCCTGCTCGCCGCGACCTTTATCGTTCTGCTGATCGTGAGCAATTAGCTGCACGGATACAGAACGGGCACGGAACAGGGGACGGGCATGGCCGCGCTACCGGAGATCGAAGCCCTGGCTTGGCATTTCCGCAGCGCGGCCACGGCCGTCTTCGGCACTTCGCCGCTGTACCAGGCGCTGTGCCCGGCGGTGGCCGACGACCGGCGGCTGCTGGAACTGCTGACCAGGCGGCGTTCCGGACAGCAAGCGTCGTACCTGTTGTTCGGCGCCGTCCACCACCTGCTGCTGGACGGCGCCGACCACCGGCTGCGCGCGTACTACCCGTCGGTGGTGCCGGAGCCGGAACCGGTCCGCGACCCGGCCGACGCCGGACCGGTGTTCATCGACTTCTGCCATGAGTACCGGGCGCCGCTGGAAGACCTGATCCGCACGCGGCTCGTCCAGTCGAACGTCGTGCGGCGGGCCATCGGCCTGCGCTATGCGTTGTGGGCCATCGGCCGACGGTACGAAGGCCCGGTCCACCTCGTCGAAGTCGGCGCCAGCGCGGGGCTGCTGATGAACGTCGACCGATACCGCTACCTGATCGGGGGGCGGGAGTTCGGCCGGCCGGACGCGTCGGTGGCGCTGGATGGCCGCTGGCGCGGGACCGATCCGGTACCCGACCTCGACGACGTTCCGCGGATCGCCGGCAAGATCGGCGTCGATCTGCATCCGATCGACCTGGCGGACAGCCGTGAGCGGCTGTGGCTGCGAGCGCTGGTGTGGCCGGAGCAGCGCACCGCGGCGGCGATCCTGGAATCGGCGATCGACCAGGCGCGCGAAGCGCCGGTCACGATCATCACCGGCGACGTGGCGGACGTGTGTCCCGCTCTCGGCCGCGACCTGCCCGCAGGCGAGCCGCGCGTGGTGTTTCACGCGGCCACGCGGATGCACGTCCCCGCAGAGCGTCGCGAGGCGTTCGACGACGCCATTGACTCACTTGGCACGAGCGGCCCGCTGTTCCACGTCTGGCTCGAACCGCCTGACGCGCCGCATCACCGGTTTCCGGTCGCCGCGCGCGGTGTCATCGCCATGCATGGGCCAGGGGACGACGCGGCCACCGCACTGGCCCGCGTCGATGGCCACCTGCACTGGCTGGAGCCACTGACGTGACCGGGCACGTCGTTCATGCGGTCGTCCATGCAGTCGTCCATGCAGTCGTCCATGCAGTCGTTCATACAATGGCGCGCTTACCGGCATAGTGCTCTTTGCTTGCACCGTGCTTTCATGCCGCGAGCCTCACTGCCTGCGCGTGTGACGGCCTGGCCGGCCGGCGACTGGCCAGACGCAGGAGTCTCATTTACCATCGCGCGGTGGCCGAGACCGTCAGCGAGACGAAGTCCGCACCCGAAGCCGGTGGCGGTGGCGGTGGCGGTGGCGGTGGCGACCGGCTGCGTATCTGGACGCTGATGCGCGGGCGGCTGGCCGCCGCGGTCGCCGGCGCGACGGTGCGCGGCTGGGCCGGGCCGCTGGCGGTGACGGGACTCGGCGCCTGGCTGCGCTTCGCCGAGCTGGGCAATCCGCAGGACGTCGTCTTCGACGAGGCCTACTACGCCCCGCAGGCGTACGGCATCCTCCGGTTCGGCGCCGAGCACACCACCAACGGCTTCGCGAACACCGAGTTGCTCAGCGGGAACACGAACATCTTCATCTACGGCGGCCAGTTCGCCGCGCATCCGCCGTTCGGCAAGGTCCAGATCGCCGCGGGGGAGTGGCTGTTCGGGCTCGATCCGTTCGGGTGGCGCTTCGCGGTCGCGCTCGTCGGAACGCTCTCGATCCTGCTGCTGGCCAGGATCACCCGGCGGATGACGGGATCCACGCTGCTGGGCACCATCGCCGGGCTGCTGCTCGCGCTCGACGGGCTCGAACTGGTGATGAGCCGCACGGCGATGCTCGACGTGTTCGTGATGTTCTGGGCGCTCGCCGGGTTCGGCTGCCTGATCATCGACCGCGACCGGCACGCGAGAGCCGCCGCGAGGGGTGTACCCGACGAGCAAGAGCGGCAACGCGCGCTGCCGCCGGTGCGGTGGTGGCGGCTTGCCGCAGGGGTCTGCCTCGGCCTGGCGGTCTCGTGCAAGTGGAACGGGCTGTACTTCCTGGTCGGGTTCACCCTGCTGTCCGCCGCCTGGGACGTGGCCGCACGGCGCTCGGCTAGGCCCGACCATCAGGTTCGGACGCTCACCGCGCTGCTGCGCGACGGCGCGGGGAGCGTCGCAGGCCTCTGGCCTGTCGCCGCGGTGGCGTATCTGGCGACGTGGCGGGGATGGTTCGCCTCGACCATCGGCTGGGACCGGTATTACGCGCAGCAGCACGGTGTGAGCACCCCCGTCGTCTCGACCCTGTATTCGTGGGCTCAATATCAGCGGGAGATGTTCGACTACGGCACGTCGCTGAGCACGCCCAACACGTTCGCCTCCCATCCGTGGACGTGGCTGCTGCTGACCCACCCCGTGCGGTTCTACTACGCCGCGCCGCGCTTCGCGCAGAGCGGCTGCCAGGAGGCCCGCGGCTGTGTGCAGAACGTGCTGGCCGTCGGCACGCCGGCGATCTGGTGGGCCGCGATCCCGGCGCTCGCCGTCATCCTGGCGCTGTGGCTGCGGCGCCGGGACTGGCGCCTCGGCGCGGTGCTCGCCGCGGTGGCTGCCGGGTGGCTGCCGTGGTTCGCGTTCTCGTCCCGGACCGAGTACTTCTACTACGCGGTCTCGTTCGAGCCCTTCCTCATCCTCGCCGTCACGCTGTGCCTCGGGCTGGTCCTCGGCCCGCGCGTCGCGTCGCTGCGGCGACGGCTGACCGGTGCGTCGATCGTCGGGGTCTACCTCGCCGTCGTCGCGCTGAACTTCGCGTTCCTCTACCCGGTGCTGACCGGGCGGCCCGTCTCGTACAGCGCCTGGATCGCTAGAATGCTGATGCCCAACTGGATCTGACGCGGCCGCTGCGTCGCGGTTACTGCTCGACGATCACGCCGTCGTGCAGGTCGAGCACCCGGTCGGCGATGTCCATGAGGGTGCTGTCGTGGGTGGCGACGAGCGCGGTCGTCCCCTCGGAGCGCACGACGGTGCGCAGCAGCCGCATGATGTGGCGGCCGTTCTCGGCGTCGAGCTGGCCGGTCGGCTCGTCGGCGATCAGCAGCCGCGGGCTGGCGGCCAGCGCCCTGGCGATGGCGACGCGCTGCTGCTGGCCGCCGGACAGCTCGTTCGGCCGCTGCGCCGCGTGCCCGGCCAGGCCGACCACGTCGAGCATCAGGGCCACGCGTTCCTCGCGCCGGTACGGGTCCATGCCCAGGATCCGCAGCGGCACGCCGACGTTCTCCGCGGCGGACAGCGTCGGCAGCAGGCCGAAGGACTGGAAGACGAACGCCACCGTGGAGCGCCGCAGGTTCAGCCGCTCGGCCTCGCGCATCGCGGTCAGTTCGTGGCCGTCCACGCTGATCGTGCCGGACGACGGCCGGTCCAGCCCGCCGACGATGTTGAGCAGCGTGGTCTTTCCCGAGCCCGATCGCCCGCGCAGCGCGACCAGCTCGCCCGGCGCGATGGTGAACGACACGCCGCGCAGCGCCCGCACGGCGACGCGGCCAGAGCCGAAGGTGCGCGTCAGTTCCCGTGCCGCGACGAGCGGCCCGGGCTCACCGCCGGTGGTGGCCACCGGCGCACTGCTGGCCGCGACTGTGCTGGCCCCGGCGGCGTCGGCCGTGCTCATCGTCCCCGCCCCTTGCCGTCAGTGCTCTCAGTGCCCTCAGTACTCCCAGCGCCCTTAGTGCTGTCAGTGCTGTCAGTACTTTGATTGTCTTTGCGGTCGTCGGGCCACACTCCGATGTGGTCTCCGGCCGACCGGAGCAGCACCCTGTCACGCATGCCGAGCGGCTCGGTCATCTCGCGCGGTAGCTGCAACCTGCCCGCCCGGTCCAGCATCGCGTACTCGACGACCTCGTGATCCCCGGCCGCGCCGCCGCCGGAGGCCGCGCGCCGCAGCGTCTCGGTGCTGGTGCGGCCGTCGCGGATCGCCACCGTGCGCCGCACCTGCGCCGCGACGGCCGCGTCGTGCGTGACGATCAGCACGGTGGTGCCGAGTTCG
Organism: Actinocrinis sp.; assembly: GCF_035946395.1. Taxonomy (NCBI): domain Bacteria; kingdom Bacillati; phylum Actinomycetota; class Actinomycetes; order Catenulisporales; family Actinospicaceae; genus Actinocrinis; species Actinocrinis sp. Next base: position 26,631 of record NZ_DASYZI010000022.1, on the reverse strand, counting down.
CCGTTCGCGGCGCGGATCGCGGCGAAGACGTCCGCGGCCGTCCTGCTGTCGAGCTCGCCGGTGGGCTCGTCGGCCAGCAGCAGCCTGGGCCGGTTCGCCAGCGCCACGGCGATCGCGGCACGCTGCTGCTCCCCGCCCGACATCCGGTCCGGCGTCAGGTCGCGGCAGCGCCCGACGCCCATCAGCTCCAGCAGTTCCGCCGTCCGCCTGCGCCGCTCCCGCGGGCCCACCCCGGCCAGCCGCATCGGCACCGCCACGTTGTGCGCCGCCGTGAGGTACGGCAACAGGTTGCGCGCGGCCTGCTGCCACACGAACCCGACCGTGTGCCGCCGGTACGTCAGCCGTTGGCGAGCCGTCATCGTGCCCAGATCCTGTCCGGCCACGCGCGCTACCCCGGCCGTGGGCGCGTCGAGCCCGGCGAGGATGTTCAGCAGCGTCGACTTGCCGCTGCCCGACGCGCCGACCAGCGCGGTGAGCTCGCCCTCGGCGACCAGCAGGTCGAGCCCTTGCAGCGCCAGCACCCGCATCCGGTCGACGGTGTAGATCCGCACCAGCTGATCGCAGGCGATCAGCGCGTCCGCGCCGAAGGGCTTGCGGCCGCCGCGCGCCTCGGCGCCCAGCGCGGCCATGCTGTGCGCGGGATCGGCGTGCCCGGCCGTGGCCGCGGCGGACGGCCCGGCCACGAGTTCGACCTCTTCCTCGATCTCCCCGACGTCTTCGACCTCTTCGATCGCCATGTCGCTCACCACTCTCCGGTGCGCAGCGCGCGGGCCAGGCCCCTGCGACGAGTCGACGCGGTCTGCGCCAGCAGCGTCGCCACCGCGGCCGCCAGCATGCCGAGGGCCGGCAGGAGCACCTGCGTGGTGCCGGCCCGCAGGGGGATCGACACGGGCGAACCCGTGAACAGGGACAGATCGAGCCGCGGCCCGACGATCGGCGCGACCGCCGCCGCCGCGACCACCCCGCCGGCCGCCGCGGCGAGCAGCGTCGGCAGCGTCTCGGCGAAGGCCATCGCCCGGATCCGCGCGCCGTCGAGCCCGAGGGTGCGCAGCCTGGTCAGCGCCAGTTCCCGGGCCGGGGCGTCGAGCGCCAGGGCCAGCAGCAGGATCAGCACGCTGAACGCCGCCGCCGCCCCGGCGCCGATGTCCAGCATGCGGTACGCCCCCGGCTGGAGCGACGAACCCGGCAGGTTCGCCAGGGCCGCCGAGCGCAGCGTGACCCGGGCGCCGGGTGCGCGCTTCGCCGCCGCTGTGCTCAACGCGGACCCGTCGAGCGTCGCGCCACGCAGCGCGAGCAGGTTCGCCGTCGTCGCGCCCGCGACGGATGGCGCCGCCCAGGCGGGTACGAGCACGAAGTCCCCGGTGCCGGGCGCCAGCGCGGATCTCGCCATCGTGCCCACCACGTGGACGGTGAGCGGCGCCGCGCCGGGGAGCGACAATGCGACGTCGCCGTCGCCGAGCTCGTCCGCCAGCCGAGGCGACGTCACTACGGGCACTGACATTCCGGCGGGTGTCCGCACCGCGAACGCAGGCGGCGGCGCAGGCGCCGAGGTGCCCGCCAGCAGCGCTGCGTACGCCGCCGGGTCGGCGACGCCCGCAGTGAATTGATATGTGGGCAGCGCTTGCGGGAAGCCCGCCTGCGTGACGTCGGCGGTGACGCTCTGCGTCGCGTGCGATGCCGCGATGAGCTCCTGCCGCGTCGCCGGCGAGAGCGTGCCGCCGTTGTTCGAGACGTCGACCACGGCGTCGGCGCCGACTGTCGCCCACGATGACGTGGTGCCGCCGCGGGACACGGCGTCCCGCAACATCGGGCCGAAGGACACGACACCGAGCGTGAGTACGAGCACGAAGATCGCCGTCGCGGTTCCCGGCCGGGGCCTGCTCGCCTGCGACAGCCCCACGAACACGGCAGCCCCCCGGCTCCGGCGCATGCCGCGCCGCGCCGCGCGAGTCGCCAGGACGCTGCCATACGGCGCGAGGATCGCCGGCGGTATCGCGATCAACGCCGGCGCCGCCGCGGCGAAGACGTCGATGGCGCCGCCGCTACCCATCGGCCCCTGCTCGCGCAGCACGACCAAGCCCGCGACCGCAGCCGTGACCAGAGTGCCCTCTGCGATGGTTCGCCTCAGCCGCGTGTACCGGCTCCCGGCCGGCCGCTCTCGCGTGCGCTCGCCACTGCCGCTCGCGGTCCGATGCAGCACCACGGCGACAACCGCCGGTCCTGCGATCGCCACCAAAGCGGTGACCCCGGTGGCCCACCGATCGAGCGTGGTGGCAGGGCCGGGTGTGATCAGCCGCCCCAGCGCCGTGCCGCCGGCGATGGCCGGCAACGCGGGCACCGCGGCGCCGACCGCGACCCGCAGCGCAAGCTGCTGTACCGACTGCCCCCGGGCGCGCAGCACCGCGAGCTCCGCCGCCCGCCGCGTCACCATGAGCCGTCCGGCGACGAGCAGCAGCGCCGCGCCGATCGTCGCCGTCCCCGCGAGCAGCAGCGACAGCGCTGCGACGATCGAGTCCTGAGCGGCGACCCAGGAACCGAGGTAATCAGGAAGCTCACTGGTCACGGCGGCGTCGGAGAGCAGAAAGGGCACGATGTCGGCGCTGGCCGAGTCCGGCTGCGCGACGGTCCGTTCCGCGACCGCCTGGGCCACGTGGTCGACGACGGGCCGTATCCGGTCGGCGTCGATCCCCGCGAGCGCCAGCGGCAGGACCCAGCGCAGGAACACCTGCACCGGCGGCGAGTCCTGTCCCGTGCCGAGCAGATTGCGCATCCCCTTGGCGTTCACATACACCATCGCGTCCCAGTGCGCTGGGATGTTGCCGCTCTGGGGTACATGCGTGGGCTCATACAGCGCCGGATCCTCGGTCCAGTACGCCGCCGCCGGATCCGTCGGCGCCACGATGCCGACCACCACCAGCGTGACCACGCCGAGGCTGCCGCTGCTGTGCAGCGACGCGCCGACGCGCAGGCCGAAGCGCGTCGCCACGGCCAGGGGCACGGCGACCTGGCTCACTTCGGGGCTGCCAGCGACGCGCTTGGGCGGCGTTCCCGGCAGCACACCGGAGACGAGGCGCACGTGCTCGTCGAGTCCGGACCGGTAGGCGAGCGTGACGTACGAGCCGGACCCGGCCGTATTCAAGGCCTGCGACGGCGCCTGATCGACGTACTGCCCGCTCGTCGCCACCGAATACCAGTCCGCGTTCGGCGGCGCCATCGGCAGGCTCTGCGCGAGCGAGTCGTGCATCGCTCCCGTCACGGGATCGAAGAGCTGGTCCGGCTGCTGCCCGAAGCCGAGCGACTCCTCGCTGTTCAGCACCATCGACGTGGCGTCCGGCGGCGCCTGGGCGATGCGCTGGTCGAGCGCGTGGGTACGGAACGCCGCGTCGTAGCGCGGCATCGCGACGGCGGCGAACGCGACGGCCGCCGTGACGAGCGCGAAGACCACGACGGTGGCGCCGGCCGTCCCGACGACCGCCGACCTGGCCGCCCGTGCCGCGGCGCTCGGCAACGCTGACGGCGTCCTCATATCGCTTCCGCCAGCCGGAGCTCGGCGGCCGCGTCGGGCCGCCGCAGCGTGCCGAGGGCGAGCGCGACCACCGGTCCCGCCGCCACGACGACCGCCAGCGCGGCCGACCACGGCCACTGATACGTCACGAGCACGGACGGAACCGGCGCCGTCCCGGCGGCGGACGGCGTCATCGGCGCGACCAGCAGCGTCGAGAGCCCGGCGCCGAGCAGCAGACCGAGGCCGGACGCCACTGCGCCGAGCGCGAGCCGTTCCAGGCACAGGCCGCGCAACTGCTGCCAGCGGGACACGCCGAGCGCCGCGAGCAGCGCCGTGTCGCGGCGGCGGGTGCGCAGTTCGGCGGCCACGGTCACGCCGCCGCCCAGGACGGCCAGCACGGCGGCGGCCACTGCGACGGCGTACCAGGTGCGCTGCGGCGGCGACGCGAGCGGATCGTTCAGCAGCGCCGTCTGGGCCGCGTCCCGGCTCGTGACGACCGCCGCGCCCGGCAGACCACGCGGCGCCGTGCCGTCACGCGTGCGTAGCAGCCACTCGTCGACGGTCAGCGGCAGCGATCCGGACGCCATGACAGCGTTCTGAAGCGTCGCCAGGTCGAGCACGACGACCGGCGAGTCGCCCATCGTCGGGAACGCGCCGATCTGCGCGACGAGCGAGACCGTGAGGTCGACCCCGTTGAAGGTCACCGGGACCACGTCGCCGACTTGCAGTCCCTTCGCCCGGAAGAAGGACGCGGTCGCGATTCCGGGCACGGTCGACGCGGGCGCCGTGGCGGCCAGTTCGACGTCGTTCAGCGTCGGCGTGCCCGGCCAGGTGCACATGGTCACCTGTACGGAGCACGGGGCGTGATCCGGCGAGAGGCCTCCCGACGCCGACGTGCCCCGCCACCAACCGCCGAACGCCGTCCCGGAGGCGAACGGCACCAGCGGCCCGGACGCCGATGCGGCGCTCGCCGCCGCGGAGACGGACAGCGCCGCACTCGTGAACGAACCGGTGAGCGTGATGCCGATGAGCCGCAGCGGGTACAGGGCCCTGGACGAGGCATCGATCAGGCTGCTGACAACGTGCGGCTTGCCGTCCGCGGGCAGCGAGTCGGCCGCGACCTGGTAGACCACGCCGTCGGCGTCCGTCACAGTGAATTCGACCCCTGCGGGAACACCCGGGGTGCCCGGCGGGAAGCTCGCCTTGAGACCGGTCGTCACCGCGATCCGCGCCGGCCTGCCGGGGATTCGCAGGCCTGGTTGATCCGTCGCGGCGATCCGCCGCCACAGGGCCGCAATCGGCACCGGGGACAGGTCGGGCCGCAGCGCGAGCGCCGACGCCGTGGCGGGATCGAGGGCCACGGCCGTGCCCCCCGCCTGTGCGGTGGTCACCAGCGGCGTCGCCGCGGTCACGCCCGATGCCCCGGCGATCGCCGCCGCGGTCCCGGGCGAGGCGGTCAACAGATCGACCCGCGCGTCGGCACCGGTGCCGAAGGCGGCCTGGTCCGTTTGCGAACGGTGCCAGGACGCGTTCATGGTCAGCGCGAGCGTCCCGCACGTCACCGCGAGCACCGACAGCAGCGCGACACCGGCGAACCGCGCGGGGTTCCGGCTGACCTCCCACGTGACCAGCGTCCCGATCAGGCCGCGCCGATGAGCCGCCCACCGCTCGCCGAACCGCGCCGCCAGTGGCACCAGCCGGATCAGCAGCAGCGTCGCCCCGGCGACCGCGAGCGCGGGCGCCACCACGAGCACGGGGTCGATGCCGCCGGTCGTCGAGGTGAGTGTGATCTCACGCAACTGCCACACGCCGACTGCGGCCAGCGCCACGACGGCGACGTCGCCGCCCGTGCGCGCGAGGACCGGAACGGTGGACCACCGGCCGCGCCGCACCCACGCGCTGACCGGAGATGTGACGCCGATCGCGGCGCCGGCCATGATCGCGGCGCTCACCAGTGCGGTGGCACCGGCCGCGAGCCAGACGGCGAGCCCGGGAGCGCCGCGCGGCATCGCGGAGGGCGCGAGAACCTCGCTGAGTACCGCGCCGCCGTACACGCCGCCGACGGCCGCGACGAGGCCGCCCGCCAGCGCCTCGGCCGCGTTGAGCAGGACCAACTGCCCGCCGGTGCCGCCCCGCGCGCGCAGCGTGGCGGCTTCGAGCTCGCGGCGGGCCAGCAGCAGCCGGGCGGCGAGCACCAGCGCGGCGAGCGCGAGCAGCGCCGAGAGCGCGGCGGCGACCGCGAGAGCACAGCGAGCGGCCCACGCGTCGCCCGACGCGGCGTCGAGCGACTGCGGCAGGCTGGTGGTCACCGTCACCGAGAGCAGCGCTGGCGACTGCGTGATCGAGCTCTGAAGCTGCGCCACGCCGTCGGCCAGGGGTTTGATATCGCCCCCGGCGATCCTGGACAGGTCCGGCCGTACCAGCCAAGCGGCGGAGTCCAGATTGAGCAGCGCGCCGGAGAAGGCGGCCCGGTCCACCACCATCGGCCCGTAACCCGTGGTGTCGCCGCTGATCCAGAAGCCGGTGGGGCCGAACCCGCCCAGTGCCCAGTACGGCGAGTTCGGATCGTCCTCACGGAAGAGTCCTGACACGCGCAGCGCGACCGGCGCGGCGGTGAAGCTGTCGGCGGAGGCGAGCGCGTCGCCGACGTGCAGCGAGAGCAGCCGCGCGACAGTTTCGGGCACTGCGACGTCCACCGGCTGCCCGGGTCGCGGCGACCCGGGCCACGTCCCCGTCACGAGCGTCGCGTGGCCGCCGACCCCGTCTGCGGCCTCCGGCACGATCACGGTGGTGTGCGCCCCGCTCGCGTCGCCGGAGCCGCGCCCGGATACCAGGTTGAGCGCCCGCCCGATCTCGGCCCGTTGGACGAGGAACGGGTAGTGGCCGAGCGTGGTGCGCATCAGGCCGCCCAACGCGGCATCGGCCCGCGCCACCTGAGCCCGGGACATCGGCCCGCGTACCGCGATCGAGGTCTCGGACTCCGGCATCGCCGCAATCCGCTGCACCGCCGTCCGAGGCAGCGCCGTGCCGCCGATCGCCGCGAGTGCCGCGGCCAGCGCGGCGGCTGTGACCGCGATGACGACGACGCCGGCGATCAGCGCGCCGTGCGCCGCCGCGCGCCGCACCACGGGTGGGACCGGCGCGATCACCGCGAACCCCCTTCGCCCCAGCGTCCGACCCGCGACCCCGGCGCTGCTTTCGAAAGTTTTCGGAATGCGATCGGAAACTTACCGGTGGAACAGGATGTGGTCAATCCGCACGCCGTGCAACTTTCGCCGGGCAGCCCCGGGCAATTTCGAGTACGGCCAGAGCAAGATCGTCAGTGCATTCCCAGGTGGCGTCACGCACCCGCGGCCGAGTCCCGCACGCCGGTGGGCACGGTCCCGTCGAAGGCCGCCGCCACGACGACTGCCTCCATCTCGCGTACGAACGCTTCGATCGTGCCCGCGGTGAAGTGGTGCATGTCCGCCCAGACCTCGAAGTAGACGGCGGGCAGTCCCTCGTCGAGCTCCGTCCGGCCGGCGACGGTCGGCTCAGGGCTCGAATCCACCTGGATGAACAGCGTGCCGTCGAACACCGGGCTCCTTCGGTCCCAGTACAGCTTGGTGCGAGGCAGCGCGTCGCGCATCGCCGCGTCCAGCCCGGTCGGTGTGAGCGGCGCGAGTGCGCCCGCGTCGTCGAGCTCTGGTTTGAAGATGCCGCGCCGGTCGTTCACGTGCCAGGAGACGTCGAGCGGCGCGCCCCGGCGCGCCTCGGTCTCTTCGAGCAGCCGCTCGCACTCGCGTGTGTCGTAGTAGGCGTGCAGCGACGCGTTCGCGACAGCTGTCAGGGCTCTGCCGACCACGTCGTCGAACGTGGCGTCCGCGACGTCGACCACGCATATGCCCGGTTCGTTGACCATGCCGACGGTGTCGGCGAAGCCGGGGCGGAAGCGGTTGTTGACGACGATCAGCGCCACGTTCGGGTTCCGGCCCATCACTCGCGCCACCGCCACCGCGTAGGCGGCGAGCAGTACGTACGTTGACGCGGCCCTGGTGCGCGCCGCGACCGCGCTGAGGGCAAGCGCCATCGCGGGGGAGTAGAGCACCAGTTCGGCGTAGCGCGGCTCGGGCGGCTCGGTGGGCCGCGGGAGGCGCCAGACAGGCAGCCGCCCGAGCTGGGCCGCCCAGTACCGCATGCACTTGTCGTTCTGGCGGCGCCCCGCCGGGCCGTTCTGCACGTCGGCCAGCCGCAGCGGGTCCAGCACCCGCGCCGGAACGGTCGCCTCGCCGGTTCCCTGGTCGAAGTGGGCGAAGTCGCGCGCGAGCGCTTCCAGCCCGGCGCCGTCGGTCATCACGTGGCTGTAGCCCGCCACCAGGCGGAGCAGCACCCCCGAGCACCGCACGACGCCCATCCGCACCGGGAATTCGTGCTCGTAGTCGAACCAGGTCAGCTCGTAACGCGAGCGCAGCTGTTCGGCGACCGCGGCCGGATCGTCGTCGGTGTCGATGTCGAGGATCTGAAGCGGTACGTGCCCCGCGCCGGCGACGACCTGCTGCGGGCGCCGCTGCCCGAACGGCTCCTCGACGAAGCGCAACCGGGTTCGCAGAGCCGGATGACGGCTGACCACGAAGCGCACTGACGCCACGATCGTCGTCAGGGCCGTGCTCTCGGGCAGCGGCATGATCACCACGACGTTCATGGTGCGCCCGGTCTCCCGGGTGCGGCGCCAGACCCCCATCTGCCCCCAGGTCAGCTCCCCGACGCCGGCGATCTCGCCGCGGAAGTCGACGGGGATCTCGCTCAGTGTGACGGCCACGATGTACTCCTGTTGGCTTGCCAGACCTCCCAGTGCGCGTCAGGGTAGTACGACACCATGGCGTGTCGCCGCTCGCCCGCGTGAAAACGGCACGTCATCATGGGGTCGAGGATGTAAGTACTCTGAAACTTTCGTCTTGGGGCAGTCGGGAGGCCGCCACGGCGCCGGGCCCTGCTACGCTGCGCCCTATGACAGGCTCGGGCATGGCCGTCGTTGTCGGGGCGAGCATGGGGGGCCTGCTGGCCGCCCGCGCGCTGAGCGATTCGTTCGCAGAGGTCTTGGTCGTCGATCGGGACGTGCTGCCCGACTCGGCGGCCAGCCGCCAGGGCGTGCCGCAGGACAGGCAGTTGCACGTGCTGCTGGCGCGCGGCCGGGAAGCCTTCGAGGAGCTGTTCCCTGGACTGACCGAGCAGCTCGTCGGGTTGGGCGTGCCGCTGGTCGACCTGCACGGGCAAGTCGACTGGATCAATGACGGGCACCTGATGACCAGGGCTCCGTCGTCGCTCACGGCGGTCGGGATCAGCCGGCCGCTGCTGGAGCACGTGGTGCGCACCCGAGTCACCGCGCTGCCTGGTGTCACCCTCGCGACCGGATGCGAAGTGACCGGGCTGCTCGCGACGCCGGACGGAGCGCGGATCACCGGCGTGCGGGTGCACGACCGGGGCGCCGAAGCGCCGCGAGAGGTGCGCGCCGACCTCGTCGTGGACGCCAGCGGGCGCGGTTCGCGCACGCCGCTGTGGCTGGAGCAGCTGGGATATCCGGCGGTGGCCGAGGAGCAGGTGGACGTCGGGATCACCTACGTGACGCGCACCTACCACCGCGAGAAGGAGCACATCGGCGGGTTGTTGGGCGCGCTGACCAACGCCACGCCCGAAATACCGCGCTTGGCAGTGGTGGCCGCGCAGGAGGACGAGCGGTTCGCCGTCGTGCTCTGCGGGATGCTGGGCGATGTGCCGCCGCTCGACGACGCCGGAATGGCGGCGTACGCGCGCACGCTCGCCGCTCCGCACTTCGCCGAGGTCGTCGCCGGCGCGGTTCCGGCGAGTGATCCGGTGCTGATGCGCTTCCCGGCGAGCCGGCGGCGCAGATACGAGAAGATGCGGCGTTTCCCGGACGGCCTGTTGGTCATGGGCGACGCGATGTGCAGCTTCAATCCCGTGTACGGCCAGGGCATGACGGTCGCCGCGCTGGAGGCCCTGCTGCTGCGCCGCGTGATGGCCGGCGGGGCGGACCGCGCGACGCGCCCGTTCCTGCGGGGCGCGGCGAAGCTGGTCGACATTCCGTGGTCGATCTCGGTGGGCAGCGATCTGAGGTTTCCCAGCATCGAAGGCCGGCGCACCCTACAGGTGCGTTTCGTCAACGCCTATATCAGCCGTCTGCATGCGGCGGCGACGGCCGATCCCGTCTTGGGCGCGGCGTTCCTGCGCGTCGTCAACCTGATCGATCCGCCCACTCGGCTGCTCGCGCCGCGCATCGTGATGCGTGTTCTGCGCGGTGCCCACCCTCAGCCGCGGGTGCCGGAAGAAGCCGTGCTGCAACACTGATCACGCAACACGAGATCATCCAACATCAGAGCCCGACTACGCGATCACTTCGCTTCCTTATTGTTGACCGGTCCACGCAATCACGTCTTGACGACGCCTATGGCCACGATTAGCTTGCAGCAATAGCACGTTGACCGGTCAACGGATCACGAGGAGCGCGCGTGGTGACGATGGCGGAGGTGGCCGCGCGGGCAGGGGTCACCAAGCAGACCGTCTCCAACGTCGTGGCCGGCAAGTCCGTGCGGCCGGAGACGGCCATGCGCGTGCGCGCGGCGATCGCGGAGCTCGGCTACAAGCCGAACCTGGTGGCCCGCTCGCTGGCCACCGGCACCACGATGACCGTCGGGTTGTTCGTGCCGACGGTGGCGAACCCGTTCTACTCCGAGGTGGTCGAGGAGGTGGAGAACGTCCTGGTGCGTCACGGCTACAACCTGCTGCTGGCCACGACGCACGACGACGCGGAACGCACTCGTCAGCACCTTGAGATACTCGCCGCGCGCTCGGTGGATGCGTTGCTGGTCGCGGGGGACGCGGGGGTGACCGCGCGGCTGCCCATGCTCGCCGACGCGAAATTCCCGGTCGCGCTGTGCGCCTGGGAGGTGGATCCGCCGGACTCGCTGCCGGTGGTGTCCATCGACTACGAGCACGCCGGTTTCCTGGCCGGGCGGCATCTGCGCGAGCTCGGCCATCGGCGGGTCGTGGTCGTCGCCGACCTGCCGGCGCATTCGCGCCGGATCGACGGGCTGCGGCGGGCGTTCGCCCGCGACGGCTTGAGCGTGCCGGACGACGCGGTGTTCGCCGCGGCGCAGTCCTCGCCCGACGGCGGTTTCGACGCGGCCGCCGCCGCTCTGGCCGCGCACCCGGACGCCACGGCGATATTCGCCACGCGCGACGTCCTGGCTCTCGACGCACTGGAGGCAGCGCGGCAGGCCGGCCACCGCGTGCCCGAGGACCTGAGCGTCGTCGGGTTCGACGACATCGCCCAAGTCGGGCGCACCCGCCCGGCGCTGACCACGGTCGCCTTTCCCAAGCGGCAGATGGCGCAACAGGCCGTCGAGCTGTTGCTACGCGCGGTCGAGTCCGCCGCCGCGCCAGCCAACGCCATTTCGCTGCTGCGACCGCACCTGGTCGTGCGGGGCAGCAGCGCCCCGCCGGCAGTCCGGCCACACCACACGACAAGGTAGAGCTTTGCTATCAACGGACCATGCCCACGTCGAGGACCGCGCTCCCGGACACGGCCGCCTGCGGCCTCGTGCCGCCTTCGCCTCCGACGCCCCGGCCATCGAGCTCGACGGGCCGTGGCGCTTCCGGCTGGCGTCAGGGCTGGACGATCTGACCGAGGGCTTCGAGGCCGCCGACTTCGACCCGGACGCGGACGACGCGGACACCGCCTGGCGGCAGCTGCGGGTGCCCTCCTGCTGGCAGATGGACGGGATTCCCGGCACGCCGCGATTCGGCGCCCCCGCTTACACCAATGTCGTCTACCCCTTCCCGGTCGACCCTCCGCGCGTGCCGGACGAGAACCCGACCGGCGAATACCGGCGTGAGTTCGAGGTCGTCGACGGCTTCCCGGTCGAGCGCGCGGTGCTCCGGTTCGAGGGCGTGGACTCCTGCTTCGCCGTCTGGCTCAACGGAATCCGGCTCGGCGACGGCAAGGGCAGCCGGCTGCCCACCGAATTCGACGTCTCGCAGGCACTGAAGCCGGGCCGCAACGTGCTCGCGGTGCGCGTGCACCAGTGGTCGGCAGGCAGTTACCTGGAAGACCAGGACATGTGGTGGCTCTCCGGCATCTTCCGCAGCGTGCGGATCGTGGCCCGCGGCCTGCTGGACTTCTTCGTCCACGCCGACTACGACCACGCCACCGGACGCGGCACGCTGTCCGTCGAGACCTCGGCCCCGGCCCGTCTGTCAGTGCCCGAACTCGGATTGGCCGGCGCCGACCCGGCCGGGCCGCATGAGTTCGAGGACGTCAAGCCGTGGTCTGACGAGCAGCCCGCCCTTTACGAGGGCACCCTGAACGCGGACGGCGAGATCATCCCGCTGCGCATCGGCTTCCGGCGCGTCGCCGCGGACGGCGGCGTGCTGACCGTCAACGGCGAGCCGATCCGCCTGCGCGGCGTGAACCGGCACGAGTGGCACCCCGAGACCGGCCGCGCGATCTCGCCGGAGACGATGCTCGCCGACGTGCTGCTGATGAAGCGGCACAACGTCAACGCCGTGCGCACCAGCCACTATCCACCGGATCACCGGTTCCTCGACCTCTGCGACGCCTACGGCCTGTGGGTGATCTGTGAGTGCGATCTGGAGACCCACGGGTTCGGCCCCAACGGCTGGCGCGGCAACCCCAGCGACGATCCCGGATGGCGCGAGGCGTACCTCGATCGCGCCGAGCGGATGGTCGAGCGGGACAAGAACCACCCCGCGATCATCGCCTGGTCGCTGGGCAACGAGGCCGGCACCGGCTCGAACCTCGCGGCGATGGCCGCGTGGATCCGCGAGCGCGATGACAGTCGCCTGATCCACTACGAGAGCGACCACGAGAACGTCTCGTACGCCGACCTCTACTCGAAGATGTACGCAGGCTACGACGAAGTGGCCGCGATCGGCCGCCGTCAGGAAGCACTGACCGCCGATCCGGCCCACGACGCGCACCGCCGCGCCCTGCCGTTCGTCCTGTGTGAGTTCGCGCACGCAATGGGCAACGGACCCGGCGGCCTCACCGAGTACGAAGAGCTCTTCGACACGTATCCGCGCCTGGCCGGCGGCTTCATCTGGGAGTGGATCGACCACGGAGTCGCGCAGCGCGCTGTGGACGGCAGCCTCTACTACGCGTATGGCGGCGATTTCGGCGAACCGGTGCACGACGGCAACTTCATCACCGACGGCCTGGTCTTCCCCGACCGCACGCCTTCACCCGGGCTGCTCGACTACAAGAAGGTGATCGAACCGGTCCGCGTCACCGTCGACCCCGATGGCCGCGAGATCGCCATCCGCAACCGGCACCACACTCGCAGCACCGCGTACCTGCACTGGCAATGGCGGCTTGAAGACGACGGCGAATCCGTCGGCGGCGACGACCTGACCGTCCCCGCCGTCGGCGCGGGGGAGACGGTGCGCATCAGTCTGCCGAAAGAGCTCGATGCCTTACTCGCCGAGCACACCAGTGCGGGTGAGCTGTGGCTGACTGTCAGTGCCACGCTCGATGCCGACGAGCCGTGGGCCGCCTCCGGCCACGAGATCGCGTGGACTCAAGCACGCATCGCCGCATCAACCACCCCCCGGCCGTCGGCCGTCATTTCACCCGGGCATCAGGGGACGGACACGATAGCCCTCGGCCCGGCACGGTTCGACCGCCGCACCGGTACGCTGCTCGGCCTCGGCGATCTCCAGATCGACGGTGCGCGTCTGGACGTCTGGCGCGCCCCGATCGACAACGACCTACGAGACGTGTTCGGCCAGCCGCTGATCAACGACTGGCGTGCCGCCGGGCTCGACCGCATGCGCCACAAAGTGCTCGCCGTATCAGTGGACGACGAAGGCCTGACCGTGCGCACCCGGGTGGCAGCCGCCGGAGTCGACTTCGGCCTCGCCACCGACTATCGCTGGACCGCGGACACAGCCATCGGCACAGCTACAAGTACAGCCACAAGTACAACTGCTGACTCAACCACTGACACGGACCGGCTGTCGCTCACCGTCACTGTCACACCCGAGGGAGCGTGGCCCTGTCCGCTGCCCCGCCTCGGCATCGCATTGAGCATCCCTGGCACCGATGCAGACGTCGAATGGTTCGGCCTCGGCCCCGGCGAGGCGTACCGCGACACCGGCCAGGCCGCCCGGACGGGCCGTTACCGCAGCAGCGTCGCCGCGATGCAGACCCCGTACGTCTTCCCCCAGGAGAACGGCAACCGGCGCCACGTGCGTCGCGCCCGCATCACTGCGTCCGGCGGCCCCGGCCTGGTGATCACCGGCGCGCCGGTCGTCGACCTGACCGTCAGAGCGTGGAGCACCGCAGTGCTCGAAAACGCCCGGCACACCTGCGATCTACGCCCGGACGGCCGGATCCACGTGCGCCTTGACCACGACCATCACGGCATCGGCAGCGCGGCCTGCGGCCCGAGGCTCCCGGCCGCGCACACCCTCGCGCCCGTACCCGTGTCCTTCACGATCGGGCTCGCCGCTACTCCAGCCGGAGATCCGCACTGACAGGCAGGTCAGCGCTGGAGCGGCCGACCGCGAACCGGTAGCTCCCCGGTTCGTGAACGTACGAGTCCTGCTCCTCGGACCAGCGCGCGAGCCGCGTCTCGGGCACCGCGAAAACGACCGTTCGCGACTCGCCCGGCTCTAGGGCGATCCGCTCGAAGCCCTGGAGCCGGCGCAGCGGCATCGGTACCGATGCGTCCAGAGCGCTCGTGTAGAGCTGCACGACCTCCTCGCCCGCGACCGGACCGGCGTTCGTGATCGTCGCTTCGACGCCGACCGTGAACGTTCCCTGCGAATCGTCCCGCACTGTCAGCACGAGACCGCTGTACTCGAACGTCGTGTACGACAAGCCGTGGCCGAACACGAAGAGGTGGTCGCGGCGCGAGTACTGGTACGTCCAGCCGGAGCCGATGATGTCGTAGTCGCCCGGCGCGGGCAGGTCGGCGTCAGTGGCGTACCAGGTCTGTGGCAGCCGTCCGGCCGGGTTGTGCGCCCCGGTCAGCGCGTCGGCTATCGCAGTGCCCTGTTCCTGCCCGCCGTGCGCGGTCCACAGAATCGTCGGGACGTGCTCGGCGGCCCACTCGATTGCGTACGGGTAGCCGGACACGATCACGAGGGTGGTGCGCGGGTCGGCCTGGTGCACGGCGCGCAGCAGAGCTTCCTGGCCCGCCGGGAGGGCGAGACCGTCGCGGTCGATCGTTTCGCGTCCGTTGATGTGCGGATCGTTGCCAAGCACCACGACGACGTGCTGGGACCGCGACGCGGCGGCGATCGCCTCCTGCGCGCCGGACGTCAGCACATCGAGTTCGAACCGAGTGCCCTGCTCGGCGCTCTCGGCATCGGCGACAAGGTGCCCTTCGCCGGTGACACGGACGTACCGGCGGCTGTGGTCGGCGTTCGAGCGGATGACGAACTGCGCTCCACCCCCGCCATCGACCGGGTGGAACTCCCACAGTTCCTTGACGAACCAGCCGTCCGGCGTCGCGGCGACATCCGCGACCTGCGTGTCGCCCTCGCCGGTCAGCGAAAGATATCTGCCGCTTTCCACGGACTGGAGCGTGTGCACCGGGATCGGGCATTGGACGCTGGTGCCCCAGTCCTGGTGCCGGAACGGGCCGAACTGCGCCGTCCCCGCGCGCAGGCTCACCACGTCGGCGCCGTCCACCGCGATGACGCGGTCGTTTCCGAACCGCGTGCGCAGTCCGTCCGCGATGCTGACCGAGTACGGGAGCGTACCGCTGTACCAGTCCGTCAACACCCGACTGCCCAAGTGTCCGATCACCGCGACGCGATCGGCGGCCCCCGTCCCGGCCAGCGGTGGTACCCCTCCATCGTTCTTCAACAGGACTACCGCCGCACGCGCGGCTTCCAGTGACAGGGCATTGTGCGCCGCACACGCAATGACGTCGGCGCGGATCCCGGCGTAGGGGTCGGATTCGGGGTCGAACTCACCCGTGCGGGCACGCAGCGCCAGGACCCGGCCGACCGCCGCGTCGATGTCGGCCTCGGTGATCAGGCCCAGCCGCAGCGCCTCGGTGAAGCGCTCGATCGTCGGCTGCGAGTTCGCGTCGTTGTCGGTGTAACTGTCGAGGCCGGCTTTGAGCGCGGCGGCGTGCGACTGCGCGTGCGAGGGGAAGTACTTCTCGCTCTCCACCAGATTCGTCGGCGCATAGGCGTCCGAGCAGACGACCAGGTCGGGCTTCCACGCGCGCAGCGCGCCATTGATCAGCGGGTGCACGTGGTTGGGGACGCCGTTGGTCAGGTTGTAGGCGGGCATGACCCCGGCCACCACGCCCGCCTCGATCGGGCCGCGGAACGCCGGCAGCTCGTATTCGTGCAGGACGCGCGGCGGCACGTGCACGTCGATCACGTCGCGCTCGGTCTCCACGTTGTACGCCAGGAAGTGCTTGAGCACCGGCGCGGTGCGCCAGATCGGGCCGTCTCCGCGCAGCCCGCGGCAGTAGGCGGCGGCCAGTTCCGCGGTCGCGTACGGGTCCTCGCTGTACCCTTCCTCGTTGCGGCCCCAGCGCGGATCGCGCAACAGGTTCACCACCGGAGCCCAGACGTTGAGCGAGACCATCTTGTGCTTCTCGCGCACGCCGCTGTCCTCGGCCGCGGCAGGGTCCTGACGGAACGCGCGCACCTCGGTGGACACCGCCTCGCCGACCCGGCGCAGCAGCTCCCGGTCCCAGGTCGCGCCGAGCCCCACCGCCTGCGGGAAGACCGTGGCCCGGCCGATCCAGGCCACGCCGTGCAGCGCCTCGCAGCCGGTGTGGAACGGCGCAAGGCCCAGCCGTTCGACCGCGGGCTGGTGCTGGTGCAGGAACGCGATCTTCTCCGTGGTGGTCAGCCGCGCGAGCAGCTCGGCAACCTTCGCGGCCGGGTCGGCGACTGTGGAGCGTTGAGCGGCGGAGGCAGGTACCACGGTACGACCTTATTCATAGGTGTTCATCGGCACGGTAGTTCATAGGCTAGGCACGGTGTACTTCGGCACGGTGTTCTTAGGCACGGTGTTCTTCAGCACAGCGTCCATCGCTGGTCGGCCAGCACGGTGTTCACCGGCGCAGTGTTCACCGGTGCTCGGCGAGTAGCTGGGCGGGCAACGTGCCGCACGCGGTGAACCGCGGAACCAGGGCTCGAACCGCATCAACCGCGATGTCCGCACAGCGACTGATCGAAGCGCTTCGAAAGTCCCATCTCGGCTGGGTCGTGTCAACCCCGCCTGGTGGCGGCGCGGACCGTCTTGCAGCCTGCTTTCATGGATTTCACCGGATCAAGGGCCGTATCACCGGTGGCGATCGTGCAGCTGAGCGCGGGATGACCCGCATGAGTACTCGTCATCGCCGATATCGAAACGTGACCGATGGCCCTTGCGTCGCTGATCGTGCTGACTTAACCTCAACGCCATATTGAAGCGCTTCGACAGTCTCGGCGGGGGCTCGGCCGTACCACCGGTGACCAAGCAACTCGCCGGACTCGCGGGAACACTCGCGGGAACAGCGGAATCGCACTGACGGAATCGCACCGACCGACAACTGGACACCCACGCCCCGGCGGCACACGGGCCTGATACCCGGCCCGCGAGTGCTGCGCCGGAGCCCCCCCCGTCGACTGGAGAGTTCAATGTCGAGCCCCAATGTCTTCACTCGCCGCGGCGTTCTGACCGCGGCCGCCGGCACCGCAGGCGCGATAACGCTGTCTCCGCTGCTGGCCGCGTGTGGCAACAACGCGAGTAATGGCGGCGCCAGCACGAAAACCGGCCTTCAGGCCGCGCTGCCGAACTACAAGCCGCTGACCGGCGGGGTGACCCCTGACATCCCCATCGTCACCGGCGTCAACGGAGCGCTGACCAACCCCGGTTTCCTGTCCTACCCGACCAACCTGGTCAAGACGGTCACGGGCACCGTCGGCTCCGGCGGCACGTACGCCGGCGTCGCCCCGTCCTGGAACCCGGTCCCCCCGGCCGGCAACTCCTACTACACCGCGGTCAGCACGGCGCTGGGCGCCACCTTCAACCCGCAGCCGGCCAACGGCAACACCTACTCCACGACGATCCCGCCGCTGATCGCCGCGAACAAGCTGCCGGACTGGATCCAGATTCCCAGCTGGCTCAACGCCACCTTTAACACCGGCGGCCTGGTCGGCACGCGGCTGGCGGACCTCACCCCGTACCTCGGCGGCGACGCGATCAACGACTACCCGAACCTGGCCGCGATCCCCACCGGCGGCTGGAAGTGCGGCGTCTGGGACAACAAGCTCTACGGCATCCCGTCCTACACCGACGGCGAGGGCTTCGCCGGCTGCCTGTACTACCGCAAGGACCTGTTCGACGCCAAGGGCATCACCCCGGCCGTCAAGACCGCCGCGGACCTGAAGGCGCTGGGCCAGGAGGTCAACAACCCCAGCGGCAACGTGTGGGCGTTCGACGGCATGTTCGTGTACTTGTACCAGGTCTTCGGCGTGCCGGTGAACAACTTCTACCTGGACGGCGGCAAGGTCAAGAGCGCCTTCGAGCACCCGGCCATGCTTGAGTGCCTGGACTTCTGCAACGGGCTCGCCAAGGCGGGACTCGTGCACCCCGACGCCCTCGCGAACGTGAACACCAGCAACCCCAGCCGCTTCCAGGCAGGCAAGACCTACATGGAAGGCAACGGCATGGGCGCCTGGAACTCCGGAGACACGCAGACCGGTTCCTCGGCGCACAAGGCCTACACCCGCCAGGCCTTCCCGGTGTTCTCGAACGACGGCTCGACCCCGACCATCGGCATGGGCGCCTCCTCCGGCTGGGTCAGCTACCTGAACAAGAACCTGAGCGCGTCGCAGATCAAGGAGTGCCTGCGGATCGCGAACTACTTCGCCGCGCCGTTCGGCTCGTACGAGTACAACCTGATCAACTTCGGCGTCGAGGGCGCCGACTACACGATGGGCGCGGACGGCCCCGTGCGCACCACGCAGGGCTCGAACACCGCGGCCAACAACATCTACAACTTCTTCGGCAGCCCGCAGGCGACCGTCTACAACGCCGGGTACCCGGACATCACCAAGGCGTACAGCGACTGGTCCGCCGACGCGGCGAAGTACTGCTACAAGCCGACCTTCTGGAACCTCAACATCACCGTGCCGAACCAGTACTCCAAGACCGCCGCGGCCAGCGAGCTCAACGACGCGATGCAGGCGGTGTGGTCCGGCAAGCAGCCGGTGTCCGCCTACCAGACCGCGCTGGCGACCTGGAAGAGCAGCGGCGGCGACGCGATGGTCGCCTGGTACCAGAAGAACGTGGTCGACAAGGGCCTGAGCTGATCCGTCCCGGGGGTTGCGGCCGCCGCGTTCTTCCGGCGCGCAGCGCGGCGGCCGCCCGTTCTGTCCGAGTCAGCGAACACTGCGAAGGAGCCGGCGATGGCCGTGGTGACGACCGGCGATGCCGCCGTTCCCGAGGAGGCCGGGCCCCTGGCCCCGCCGGGCGCCGCGCGCATCCGCCGCCTCCGGCCGAGCCGACGCGGGCCCCAGCCCCGGCTGAGCTGGCGCATCCGGCTGCGGCGGGACAGGTCGCTGATCATCATGGTGCTGCCGGCGATGCTCCTGCTGCTGGTGTTCAACTACCTGCCGATGTTCGGCACCGTCTCGGCCTTCGAGTACTACGACCCGATCTACGGCTTCCTGCACAGCAACTTCATCGGCCTACAGAACTTCACCGACCTGTTCCGCGACCAGCTGTTCTGGCAGGCGTTCCAGAACACCCTGGTGCTCAGCTTCGTCCAGCTGGTGCTGTACTTCCCGATCCCGATCATCCTGGCGATCCTGCTGAACACGGTGCTCAGCTCGAAGCTGCGCTCGTTCATCCAGGCCGTGGTGTACCTGCCGCACTTCTTCTCCTGGGTACTGGTCGTCACGATCTTCGACCAGATGCTCGGCGGGGCGGGCCTGCTCAACGAGTTCCTGCGGCAGCACGACATGTCGACCTGGAACATCATGACCAGCGGGAGCGCGTTCAAGTACCTGGTGACCGCGCAGGCGGTGTGGAAGGAGGGCGGCTGGGGCATCATCGTCTTCCTCGCCGCGCTCGCCGCCATCGACCCCGCGCTCTACGAGGCCGCCGCGGCGGACGGCGCCGGACGGTGGCGCCGGATGTGGCACATCACGCTGCCCGGCATGCGCGGCATGATCGTCCTGATGCTGGTGCTGCGCCTGGGGAACGCGCTCAACGTCGGCTTCGAGCAGATGCTGATCCAGCGTTACGCGGTCGGCCCGCAGCATGCCGAGGTGCTCGACACGTTCGCGTACTACTACGGCATCGGGAACGGGAACTTCGGCTACGGCGCCGCCGCGGGCCTGTTCAAGGGAGTCATCTCCCTGGTCATGATCTTCGCCGCCAACAGGCTGGCGCACGCCATCGGGGAGGACGGGTTGTACCGGAAATGAGCAGGCCACCCAGACGAGCAGGGCACTGACATGAGCGTGGTGTCGACATGAGCGCGGCGGACGCGGTGTTCGGCCGCCGGAACCGCAGGCCGCTGGACGGCAGCATCCCCCGCAAGCGCTCGAAGGGGCGCGCGGTCTGGGAGGAGCAGCCCACGCTGGTCGGCCGCTTCGGGAAGGGCACGGTACTGACCGCCGTGGTCCTCCTCGTGCTCCTGCCGCTGTACGCGGTCATCCTGACCAGCTTCTCCAGCGAGGGCGCGATCACCCGCGCCGGCGGCAGCCTCGTGATCGTGCCGGACGGGCTGAGCCTCGGGGCGTACCGGGAGATCTTCTCCAACGGCGTGGTCACCCGCGCGGTCGTGGTGAGCTTCGCGATCACGTTCGCCGGCACGGCGGTCTCGATGACCGTCAGCATCCTGTGCGCCTACGGCCTGTCCCGCGCCCGCTCGCTCGGCCACCGGTTCTTCCTGATGGCCATGATCGTCACCATGTTCTTCAGCGGCGGCATCATCCCCGGCTTCCTGGTCGTCTCCGAACTGCACGGCTACGACCAGTTCTGGGCGCTGATCCTGCCCGGCGGGGTGTCCGTCTTCAACATCCTGATCATGCGCGGCTTCTACCAGGCCACCACCCAGGACCTGATCGACGCGGCCCGCCTCGACGGCGCGGGGGACTGGCGGATCCTGTGGTCGGTCGTGCTGCCCACGACCAAGGCGGTCACGGCCGTGATGACGCTGTTCTACGCGGTCGGCTACTGGGGATCGTGGTTCAATGTCCTGCTGTACATGCCCTTCGACAACTCCAAGTGGCCGCTGTCGTACGTGCTCTACGAATACGTCAACCTCGGCGTGAAGATGCCCGGGACGAGCACCGGTGGCGCCGGCGCGACGGTCCAGCACCAGATCGCCTCGCCGTTCGCGATCTCGATGGCGGTGGTCGTGCTCACGCTCATCCCGATCGTGGTCGTCTACCCCTTCCTACAGAAGCACTTCACGAAGGGCATGCTCACCGGCGCCATCAAGGGCTGATCCACCCGCCCCGACCGGATTGGGGACCCACCATGCCGTCGCTCGACGACGCCACCCGCGGCCGCATCCTGTTCGGCGGCGACTACAACCCCGAGCAGTGGCCGCGCGAGGTCTGGCACGAGGACGTACGCCTGATGCGCGAGGCGGGGGTGAACCTGGCCACGGTCGGCGTCTTCTCCTGGGCGATGCTCGAACCGAAGCCCGAGGCGCGCGACTTCGGCTGGCTGGACGAAGTGCTGGAGCTACTCCACGCCAACGGAATCGGCGTGGCCCTGGCCACGCCGACCGCCTCCCCGCCGCCCTGGCTGAGCCACCGCTGGCCGGAGACGCTGCCGCGCAACCCGGACGGCACGGTGCGCACATACGGTTCGCGCAATGCCTACTGCCCCTCCTCACCGGTCTACCGACGTTTCGCGAACGCCATCACCGCGGATCTCGCCGCCCGATACGCCCACCATCCCGCCCTGCGCATGTGGCACATCGGCAACGAGTTCGGAACGGTGTGCCACTGCGACAACTGCGCCGAGCGTTTCCGCACCTGGCTCCAAGCCAAATACAGCAACGAGAGCAACGCCGCCGCCGACGTCCCCGACATCGCCGACGCCAGCCACGCCCCCAACAACTCCACCGCTCTCAACAACCTCAACGAGGCGTGGGGCACAGCCTTCTGGTCGCAGCGCTACTCCGACTGGTCCGAGGTGATCCCACCCCGCCAGGTCCAGTACGTCATCAACCCCACCCAGGATCTCGACTACCAGCGCTTCGCCTCCGACCTCCTCCTCGAAGGCTTCCGGGCCGAACGGGACCTCGTGCGTGCGCAGAACCCGCAGATCCCGGTCACGACCAACTTCATGGGCTTCTTCAAAGGCACGGACTCATGGCGCTGGGCCGTCGAAGAGGACTTCGTCTCCCTCGACTCGTATCCGGACCCGAACGATCCCGGCGCCGCCCGCGACGGCGCGATGGCCCAGGACCTCACCCGCTCGCTCGGCGGTGGCAAGTCGTGGCTGATGATGGAGCAGTCCCCGGCGGCGGCGGGATGGCGGCACGTCGCGACGCCCAAGCGCCCCGGCCTCAACCGCCTGTGGTCGATGCAGGCGATCGCACGCGGCGCCGACGGGATCCTGCACTTCCAGTGGCGCGCCTCAAAGCAGGGAGCTGAGCGCACCCACGGCGCGATGGTGCCCCACGCTGGCCCGGACTCCAGAGTCTTCCGCGAGATCTGCGAACTCGGCAAGGAACTGAGCGGCCTGCCGGACGTCCTCGGTGAAAGCGTGTCGGCCGACGTGGCGATCCTGCTGGACTGGGACTCGTGGCGGGCGGTGGAACTCGACCACCAGCCGCACGGCGGATGGCGCTACCTGGACCGGATCCGCGACTACTACACGCCGCTGTGGCAGGCGAACGTGACGGTGGACTTTGCGGCGCCCGGCTCGGATCTGCGCAAGTACAGGCTCGTGGTGGCCCCCAACCTGTATCAGGTCTCGGACGCCGCGGCAGCCAACCTGGTCGGCTACGTCGAGCGCGGCGGCACTCTGGTGATGGGCCCGTTCTCCGGCGTCTCGGACCCGGACGAGCGGATCCGGCTGGGCGGTCATCCGGCCCCGTTCCGCGACCTGCTGGGCCTGCGCATCGAAGAGTACTGGCCACTGCCCGACGGCGAGCCGCTGGAACTGAGCTCCGAGTTGTTCGGCGACTTCACCGCCGAGTCGTGGGCCGAGTGGCTGACCGCCGACGGCGCGGCGCCGCTGGCCGAGATCGCATCAGGACCGCTCGCCGGAATCCCGGCGATCCTCTTCCACGCGTACGGCGCCGGGACAGCGTGGTACGTGGCCACCCTCCCCGAGGCGCGCGCACTGGCCCGGCTGCTGGACTTGGCGTGCATCGAGGCCGGAGTGCTGCCGGTGCTGCGAGGCCTGCCGGTTGGAGTCGAGGCGGTGAGGCGGGGCGACCTGGTGTTCGTGCTGGACCACATCCGCGGCACAGTGGAAGTCAGGCCCAGTAGGTAGCGGACGGCGGACGGCGGGTGGCAGGCGGCAGGCGGCGGGTGGCGTGCGGCGGTCAGCGGAGCAGGGAGCGGATAAGGCCGCGCGCAACTCGGCAGCACGAGATGGACGGATGACCGGCCGAATTCGACTGCTCGGCATCGGCAACCGGGCCGATCGCGTCGGCGGCTCTCGTGTCTCGCGGTCTTGACCGCTGCTCCCTGCGGCCGTTTTTCCGTCAGGGTTCTGTGAAACTTTGGAACAGTCATTCGCCTGGTCGGCCCGCGACGGCGGTGGTTGTCCGCGTTGCCGCACTGGTTCCGTCGCCGCGCATCCGCCGGGAGAAACGCGATTACATCCACGAAATCCACGAAGCCTTCATCACCCTGAGCGTCGCCATCATCTGCGGGTGACGCCTGCGCGACACGCCCGGTCAGAAGCCCTTACCACTCCTCGCAGCCGTCGGGCCGTGCCGCCTCGCAGCGGATCTGAGCACGTCGAACTCGCAGCCCGGCGCGGACGGATCGAAGCCGTGCTCGACCAGCCAGCGGGCCGCCAGCAGGCTTCGCAGCGACCACCACCCGCGGATCACCTCAAGGTCGACATCGGCGCCGTAGCCCGCGACGACGTCACCGAGACGCTCCTCGTGGCCGAGCGTCAAGATGGCGAGGTCGAACAATGCATCGCCCTGGCCCGCCTCGGACCAGTCGATGATGCCGGTGATCTCGTCACGCTCGACGAACACGTGAGTGATCTGGAGGTCGCCATGCGCGAACACCGCAGTCCACGGCCGCAGCGCGACCTCGGCGACCTGGCGGTTGCGGGCGACCAGGCCGGCGGGTAGGACGCCGTTGGTCACGAGCCATTCGCACTCGCCGTCCAAGCTCGATGCCAACTCCTCCAGGCCGCGGCCGGGCCAGGGCGGCAACGGCGCATCGTGCAACCTGCGGATGGCAGCGCCCGCCGCGGCCCACGCCGCCGGCGACGCGCTCGACGGCTCGCCCAAGCGGCCCAGCGCCGCCCCCGGGAGAGCGGCAAGCGCGAGCACTGGCGGCTTGCGCCACAGCACCTCCGGCGTCGGGACCGGTGCCAGGGCCATCGCCTCGACCTCGACGTCGATGCGTGCCTGATCGGCGTCCACCTTCAGGAACACATCGCCAACGCGTAGAGTCGCGCGCTCGGAATGCGCGACGACGACCTTGACCTCATCCACGGCGACCAGTATCCCGACAGGACCGTCGACGTCGCCGGGTTTATTACGTGTGCGCTTGGGCGGCTGACTGCGTCCCGTCCCGCTACTTGGCGGCCTCGTGTACGACACCGACCACTGATCAGCTCAAGCCCGCCACTATTGCCACCATTGTCAGGAGTCGTTGGCCCCTTGGCTCCTGATCGGCAGTTCGGCGCCGTCGCGCAGGAAAAGCGGGATCCGGTCAAGCGGAGCGTCCACGGTCACACGCTGCCCGCCCGCGTACTCGTCTCCAGTCCAGGCGTCCGTCCACGACGCGCCCGCCGGAAGGTACACGTCCCAGGTGCGCGCACCGAGCTCCAACACCGGGGCGACCAGCAGGTCGCGTCCGAACAGGTAGGCCGTGTCGACGTCCCAGGACTTCGGGTCGTCCGGGAACTCCACGAAGTACGGCCGCATCGGCGTCAGGCCGCTGTCGTGAGTCTCGCGCATCGTGCCGAGTATGTACGGCTTCAGTCGTATCCGCAGCCTGATGTAGTCGGCCATGATCCGCTCGGCCTGCTCGCCGTATGCCCATATCTCGTTCGGCGCGCCGGTCATCGTCGGGCCGAAGGGCGTGGTCGGATAGCGTGCGCCGTGCAGGCGGAAGATCGGGCTGAACGCGCCGAACTGGAACCAGCGCACCATCACCTCGCGGTACTCGGGCGAGGTGGGGTCGCCGCCGTGGAAGCCGCCGATGTCTGTGTTCCACCACGGGATTCCGCTCAGCGACGTGTTGAGGCCGGCCGGGATCTGCTTACGCAGCGTCGCGAAATCGGTGAAGATGTCCCCCGACCACAGGACCGCGCCATAGCGCTGCGATCCGGCCCACGCCGAGCGGTTGAGGGTGACCACCTCCGCCTTGCCCTCGGCGTGCATGCCCTCGTAGAACATGCGCGAGTTCTCGCGCGGGTAGATGTTGCCGACCTCCAGCCCCGGCCCGGCGTGGTAACGCAGGTTCGCCGAGTAACCCGGCTTGAGCTCGGGCTCACACGCATCAGCCCAGAACACTTCGATACCCAGCGCGAGATAGTTGTCGCGCACCTTCGACCAGACGAACTCGCGCGCCGCCGGATTGGTCGCGTCGTAGAACGCGACCTGGACCGTGTTGTCGATGCCCTTGTCCGGCCAGTCGGCGTGCGCGACCGGGCCGAACTCGGTGCCGATGAACAGGCCGCGCCGCTCCATCTCCGCGTGGAACTCGGACAGCGGGCTGACCGACGGCCAGACCGAGACCATCAGCCGCGTGCCGTGCTCGGCCAGCTCCTTGACCGCGGCCTGCGGGTCGGGCCACTCGGCCGGGTCGAAGCGCCACTCGCCCAGATGCGTCCAGTGGAAGAAGTCGACGACGATCACGTCGAGCGGGATCTCGCGCCGCCGGTACTCGCGTGCGACCTCCAGCAGCTCCTCCTGCGACCGGTAACGCAGCTTGCACTGCCAGAACCCGGCGGCCCACTCGGGCATCGCGGGGGAGTGGCCGGTGGTGTCGGCATACCGGCGCTGGATCTGCGCTGGCGTCCCGGCCGTGATCCAGTAGTCCAGCTGCCGGGCGCTGTCGGCGACCCAACGCGTGCCGTTGACCGCCAGCTCGACGCGGCCGATCGCGGGATTGTTCCACAGCAGGCCGTAACCGCGCGACGACAGCACGAACGGAATAGAGACCTCTGAGTTACGCTGCACCAGCTCGACGACCGCGCCCTTCTGGTCGTACAGGCCGTGCTGGTGCTGGCCGAGGCCGTACAACTTCTCGTCCGGGTACGCCGCGAAGCGCTGCTCCAGCCGCGCATAGCCATTCCCATGCGCGGTACGCAGCCGCGGGCCGGGCCACCAGAAGTGCGCGTCCTGCTCGGCGAGCAACTCCCCACCATCGGACGTACGGGTGAAGCAGATGCGGCCGGTCAGTGAGACCGTCGCCGTGATCGCGCCGTTGACGACGCTGGCTTCGTTGGCACTGATCGCCACCGCGGGCCCCGCGCCGTTGCCGTCCGGAGCCCGGTCGAGCAGCGCGCCGGGCAGCCCCTCCAGGATCGGGCCGCCGACCCTCGACCGTACACGCAGCGCGTCCGGGCCCCAGGCCTCGATCCGCAGAGTCTCCTGGCGGCCGGTCCACTCAAGGCCGCCGGGAGCGGTGCGGAACTCGCCCGCCTCGTGGGCCAGCGAGGCGAGCGGCGCTTCGTCAGACATGCAAGACCTTCCTGGGCTACAGGGGCCGGGTCCGCGTGTGCGTCCGGCACGGGAGCGGGTGCGTGCCGGACGCTCAAGAAACGGGGGCCGGGGCGCTGGACTCTCGTACGGTGAGTTGTGGTGGGAGGAGGGTGATGGTGGGGGTGTGGTGGCCGGCGAGTTGGGTCATGGCTTGGTGGACGGCGTGGCGGCCCATGGTTTCGGCGGGGATGCTGACGCTGGTGAGTTTGGGTGAGG
>NZ_DASYZI010000021.1:0-28371 GCF_035946395.1 Actinocrinis sp. | reverse complement strand
TCGTCGCGGCTGCGGCGGTTCCAGTGGCTCCGGGGACGGGTGCCGAAGAGCCGAGTGGTTCGCGGATCGGCCGCATGAGGTTGAGGTGCGTCTGGCGTGAAGCGTCGGCCTCGTCGGCGGAACCGGGCACGATCGGCACGGCGCCGACGGTCATCGGCACCGCCGGTCCCGGTCCGGTGGTGAGCGCGGCGGGGTCGACGACGGCGCGCGGATCGGTGACGCGCAACGCGGGCAGCCCGGCGAGTTCGGGTGCGAGGACGCGCAGCCGACCGGCCACTTCGGCCGCGGTCAGCCGGGCGGCCGGAGCCTTGGAAAGGCAGTTGGTGAGCAGGTCGACGAGCGCTTCCGGCATGCCCGGCACGTCCGGGACGGTCTCGGTGACGTGGCGGCGCAGCACCGCGCCCGGATGGCCTCCGCCGAACGGGGTCCAGCCGGTGAGCAGCTCGAAGATGAGCGTGCCGAGGCCGTACACGTCCACCGGCGGACCCGGCGGGCAGCCCTCGATCACCTCGGGGGCCAGGTAGTCGGGCGTGCCGACGATCCTGGTCGCACGCGTCCGGCGCGGGCCGTCGACCAGGCGGGCGATGCCGAAGTCGGTGAGCCGGGCGGCGCCGGTCGCCGAATCGAGCAGGACGTTCTCCGGCTTCACGTCGCGGTGCACGACGCCCCGGGCGTGTGCGGCGGCGAGACCCGCGGCCACGTCGGCGGCGAGGACGACGGCGTCCGCCGGCGGCATCGCTCCCCGGGAGTCGAGCCGCTCGCGCAGGTCGGTGCCGCGCACGAGGTCCATCACGAGAGCGAGGTCGGTGCCGTCCACAACCAGGTCCCGCACCGCCACCACGTTCGGGTGGACCAGGCTGGTCAGGACCGTGCGTTCCTGGACGAAGCGGGCGATCAGCGTCTGGTCCGCGGCAAGGTCCTCGCGCAGCAGCTTGACCGCGACCGGTCCGTCGGGCCCGGCGCCCTCCCAGACGGTGCCGCAGGTGCCCCGGCCGATGATTCTGGTGACCGTGTACCTGCTGCCGATTTTGCGTGTCACCGTCGCTCCGTGGGGTGCGCAACCGCGTCGTGCCGTATAGGCGCCGAGCCGGGGAAGACTACGTATCGCTGCAACTGTGCCGTTCCCGGGACAGCGCGGGCAACTAACGCGCCGGTGTGCCGGGCATGTCCGCCACGGCGAAGCGCGAAAATACTCTGGTTGTCAGAAAAACTCTGGTTGTCAGAAAAGGGCATCCTGCGATCGTGGGTGGACGGTGAGCGCGACGACGACCGGATTGCGGTGGATCACGCCGCCTGGCACGAGGCCGTCGGCGCCGGAGTTCGTGTGCCGCCTGGCGAGCTGTTTGCCGACGGTAACGCCGATCGCGACAGCGATGGCGAGCACGATCACCAGGATCGCGAGCTTGCTCAGGCAGCTGAGGCCTGTCCGCTGCGCGGGCGCTCCGGGCGCGAACGTCTGCGGTTGCCGGGGCGCTTGGTTGCGCGGTGCTTGGTAGTTCTGCTGCTGCTGAGGATGTTGCTGCTGCGGGGGGCCGTACGGCCCCGGTGGCACTGGACGCGGCGGGTTCTGAAACGCCATCGGGTACTGGTTTGGCTGCGGACCCGATGCGTTACCCGCCGGACGCTGCGGAGCGGGCGTGGAGTAGGAAGGGCGCGCGGGGGCTGACCGTTGCGGCGTCTGCTGTGGTGTCAGCTGTTGCGGCGTCAACTGCTGTGGTGCCAGCTGCGGGGTCGCCGAAGGCTGTGGGATTGGCGACTGGCCACCCGGCGACTGTTGGATCGGCGTCGGGGACTGGGCCAGTTGCGGGCGGGGGATCGGGGCCGTCGGAGCCATGTGCGCGGCCCGGTTGATCGGCACGACCTGAGCGCCCTGCTGTGCAGCAGGGGCCTGCGCCTGCGGTTGGGCGTTCTGCCGGGCGGGTGCGGCGTCTGGCGCCTGCACGGCACGAGCGGGCCAGATCGCGTGCGGGGCCGCGTGCGCTCCGGCGACGGCCTTGAGCTCGGCGGGCAGCGCGGGCAGGACGACCGTGCCGTGGTTCGGGTTGACCGGCAGGCGGACGGTCGTGCCCTCCTGGTTCACCCGCACCGCCGCACGCAGCCGGCCGGCCAGTTCGTTGGCCGACGGTCTGAGGTCCGGGTCCTTGCCCAGCGCGGCGAGCGCCACCGCCCACAGCCGGTCGGACACGCCCTGCGGACGCTGCGGAGTCGCCGTCTGGTGCGCCCGGAAGACCTCCATCGCGTCCCGTCCGCGGAACGGCGGATGGCCGGTGAGCAGCTCGTAGAGCATGATCCCGGCGGCGTAGATGTCGACGGCGCCAGTAGCCTTGCGTCCCGAGATGACCTCGGGCGACAGGTAGTACGGGGTGCCGACGACCTGGCTGGTCCGGGTGACCGACGGGGCGTCGGCCAGCCGGGCGATGCCGAAGTCGGTCAGCAGCGGCCGGTAGCCTCCGGCATCCGGCTGGAGCAGCACGTTGGCCGGTTTGACGTCGCGGTGGATGATCTTCGCCGCGTGGGCCACCGCGAGCGCTTCGGCCACGTCCGCGACCAGCAGCGCGGCCTCCTCGGGGCCGAGCGTGCCCCGCTCACGCAGGTAAACACGCAAGTCCGGGCCCTCGACCAGCTGCATCACCAACGCCAGCACGTCGCCCTCGACCACCAGGTCGCGCACCGCCACCAGCGAGCGGTGCCGCAGACCGACCAGCGCGGTACGCTCACGCAGGAACCGGGTCACCACGTCCGGATCCGTTGCCAGTTCCTCCAAGAGCACCTTGACCGCGACTGCCTCGCCGGTGTCCCTGACGCGCCCCCGCCACACCGACCCGAAGGCCCCGCGCCCCAATTGCTCGTCCAGCTCGTATCGGCTGCCGATAGGCTGACCCACGAAACCTCTCCCCCAGTTTTTGTCGAACTCGGGCTGGCGCCGCCGCGGCGCAGCGACCGGCGCAAGGTCACCTTAGTGCCGCAGCCGCACAAAGTGGACCACGGCCATTGGATTCGTACCCAAGCTGCTACAGGATCGCGCCCTGCTGGACGCCGGGCAACGGCGTCTCAAGGTCCGTCGAGTCTCCTCGTGACACAGTGTTTTTGACACAGTGTCTTCGAGTAACAACAGTGTCTTCGAGTAACAGTGGTTCGAGTAGCAGTGGTCTCCAAGTAACGATGCCTTCAAGCAACGGTGTCTTCACGTAACGGCGCGTGGCCTTCAAGCAACCGCGCGGCCGGTCTCGGATACCGTGTCATCCGGCGAGAATTGACCGAACCGGGGTCTCCCGTCATGACGCAGAAGGCAGCCGCATGCAGATCCGACTCTCCGTCACCTCAGCGCGCGACGCGGACGCAGCGGTGGGCGTGCGCACTGCGGCCGGAGCGGACGCCGCAGTCAACGTGGACGCAGCGGTGACGGCGGCGGCGGGCACTGCGTTCAGCGCGGCGGCCGGGGCGCTGCGTACGCTCGCGGGTGTGCCGGACGGCCGGTTCTACGCCGGATCGACGCTGGTGCGCGACGAGATGCCACTGGGCCGGCCGCCGTTGTTGGACGGCGCGGTGCTGACCGTCGGGAGACCCGGCGCCCCGGCGGCGTTGCCCGGCGGCTTGGAGTTGCACGTGGTCGGCGGGCCGGACGCGGGCGGCGTGCACCTGATCTCACCACCCGCGGCGGAAGCCGAACCGGTGCGGATTTCGATCGGCCGGGGCGTGGACGCGCAGGTGCGGATCGAGGACCCTGATCTGTCCCGGCTGCACGCCGAACTGCTGGTGACGGCCGACTGGGTCCGGCTGCGCGATGTCGGTTCGACCAATGGGACGACGCTGGACGGCACGCCGGTCGGTACGGATTCCGTGCTGTTGCTGCCTGATGCGCTCGTGCGGCTCGGTGAGACCACGCTCGCGCTGCGTCTGGCGCCGAGTGCGCTTGACGTCGAACCCGATCGCTTGGGGCGTCTACGTGTGCGTACTACGCGGCGGCCGCAGGTCAGTCTGCCCGCGCCACGCATCGACCTGCCGCCGAAGCCGTCCAACCGGGGGCTGCCGGCCGCGCGCCGGCGCGCCGCTACCGCGTTCGAGCAGGCCAAGGCCGCCGCGGAGACGCAGATCGCCGCCGCGCTCACCGCGGAGGCCACGCTGCGCCGGGAAGCGCACCCCGACCTCGCGGCCCTGCTGACGACGGCGCTGCGGCCCGAGCCGCGGCTGTGGGCCCGCGATCCACAGCTGCCCGGATTTCTGGATCTGCGGCTGGGCACGGCGCGCATCGCCTCACGGGTGATCGTCGGCTCAGGTCCGAAGACGTTCCGGCCGCGGGTGGCCGCGGTTCCGGTGACGCTGGACCTGGACGCGGTCGGCGTGTTCGGCCTGGTGGGCCCGCGCCCGCAGCTGACCGCGCTGGCCCGGTCGCTCGTCGCGCAGCTGGCGGCGAGCTGCGCACCGCGCGACCTGGAGCTCGTGCTGCTGCACGACGGCGACCCGCGGCCGTGGCAGTGGGTCAGGTGGCTGCCGCACCTCACGCCGCAGGACGGCCAGGACTGCCTGGCGCTGGTCGGCTTGGCCCAAGCACAGAAGGCGGCGCGGATCGGCGAGCTGGTCGACCGGCTCGACTCCCGGCCGGCGGGCCGGCGCACGGTGCTGATCGTCGATCCGGCGTCAGACCTGCTGGACGCGAGGGGAATGCGGCGGCTGCTCGACGAGGGCCCGGAGGCGGGGATCCACACTATCGTGCTCGCCACCAGGCCCGCGCAGCTGCCGGACGCGACCGGCGCGATGGCGACGCTGAGCGGGGACGTCAACACCAGGGTCCGGCTCGAACGGCCGGACGTGCCCGCGCTCGACAGCATCGTCGCCGACCTGGCGTCGGTGGAGTGGGCCGAGCGGTTCGGCCGGGCGCTGGCCCCGCTGCGGGAATCCGACGGCTTCGGCGCGCCGCAGCTGCCCGAAGAGGTCCGGCTGCTCGGGCTGCTCGACCTGGATCTGCTGACTCCGGCGAAGCTCGGCGCGCGCTGGACGGCACGGCCGGCCGACTCGGAGCTGACCGTCGGCGCGGACGACCATGGCGCCGTACGCGTGAATCTGTCGGGTCATCACATTCTCGTCGGCGGGGTCTCCGGCTCAGGCATCTCTGAGACGCTGCGCTCGATCACGTACGCACTGGCCGCGACCAACCGCCCTGAATACCTGCGTATCGCGCTCGTCTCCGGCGGTAACGGACCATCGCTCGCAGAGAGCACCGGGCTCCCGCACGTCGACGTTCATCTTCCGCGGGACTGTCCGCCCGAAGCGCTGCGCAGCCTGCTGGACACGCTCGAAACCGAGGTGGAGCGGCGTACGCACGCCGTGGCGAACGGACCGGTCCGGGGCCTGCCCGCCGATCCGGCTCATCCACGCATGCTCGTGGTCGTCGACGGCTTCGACCGGCTCGCCGCCGATCATCCCTGGTTCGCCAAGGGCCTGGCGGCGGTGGCACGAGACAGCCGCGACCTGGCGCTGCACGTGGCCGTCGGCGTCGCCCTCGAAGACGCCCACGCGGTGCGTCTGCTCGACAGCGACCTGTCCGACGAAGCGCACATCCGTGTCGCGCTGCGCACGCACGGTCCGGAGGAGTCGCGCAAGCTGGTCTCGCTGCCGGCCGCCGTCTCAGTACGCGCCGACACGCCCGGTCGCGCTCACCTGGCGCTGCCGGACGGCCGTGTGCTGCCGATCCAGGTCCCGCTGATCAGCGGGCGCATGCCGTCCAGCGCGTCGAGCCGCGCCACCGTGACCAGGCTGCCGTGGGCCGAACTCGGCTCGCCGGTACCGCGCCGGCAGGCCGAGTCCGTTTCCACCGGACAGCTCGGCGGCCCGACCGATCTCGCGCTGTTCGTCGAGACCGCGCGCCGGGCCGCCACTCGCTGAGAGCCCATCAGTGCTCAGTACTTTAGAAACGCTGCACTTCAGAAACGCTGCGCGTTAGGTCATCGAACCGGTACGCAGCATCGTGCGCAGGGTGCGCAGCGCGACGGAGAGCGTCGCCAGGTCGAAGGTGTCGGCGGTGGCGATCTCGTCGAGGACGGACCGGGCGCGGTCCACCGCACCGCGGTTCTTCGCGATCCAGGTGGCGAAGCGGGCGTCGGGGTCGGTCTCGCCGGGAGCCGCCGCCAGGACCTCGAAGGTGATCTCGGCCTGGACGGTGTACAGCTCCTCGCGCACCGCCGCGCGGGCCATCGTCTGCCAGCGGTCGGTGCGCGGCAGGGCGTTGATCCGATCGCGCAGCGCGCCGATGCGCAGCCGGTCGACGATGTCGAAGTAGCACTCCGCCACCTCGACCGGAGCCCGGCCGCTGTCCCACGCCACCTCGACGATGTCCAGCGCCGAGTAGGCGGCGGATGCCGCGGCGTTGCGGGCGGCCACGTCCTCGGGGACGCCCAGGTCGAGCATCTCCTGCTTCGCCGCGGCCAGCGCGTCGAGGTCCGCGCCCTTGAGCAGCTTGGGCAACTGGGCGACCACCTCGGCCACGCCCGAGCGGAACGAGTCGACCTGCACGGTGATGTCGAGCGGGTGCCTGCGGTTGAGCAGGAACCACCGTGCCCCGCGCTCGGCCAGCCGTCGCGCGGACAGCCTTATCCGCGTCTGCACGTTGGCGGGGATCCGGTTGTCCAGGGCGTCGACCGCGCCCAGGAACGAGGGCAGGTCGAACACCGAGCGGGCGACGATGTGCGCGCGGGCGATCTCCTCCGCCGAGGCCCCGGTCTCCTCGCGCATCCGGAACACGAAGCTGGTCCCGGCGTTGTTGACCAGGTTGTTGACGACCTGCGTCGTGATGATCTCGCGGCGCAGCGGGTGCGTCCCGATCCGCTCCCGGAACCGGTCGCGCAGCGCCGAGGGGAAGTAGTGGTACAGCTCGGCCTTGAGGAACGGGTCGTCCGGCAGTTCGGAGCCGAGCAGCTCATCCTCAAGGGTGATCTTGGTGTAGGCCAGCAGCACGGACAGCTCCGGCTGGGTCAGCCCGAGCCCGGCCTGCCGCCGCTCGTTGAGGGTCCGCTCGCCGGGCAGGAACTCAAGCTCCCGGTTCAGATGGCCGTCGGCGACCAGCCGGTGCAGATAGCGCGCGTGCACGTTGAGCAGGCCCGGGGCCTGGGCGACCGCGG
Organism: Actinocrinis sp.; assembly: GCF_035946395.1. Classification (NCBI taxonomy): domain Bacteria; kingdom Bacillati; phylum Actinomycetota; class Actinomycetes; order Catenulisporales; family Actinospicaceae; genus Actinocrinis; species Actinocrinis sp. The sequence goes on along the minus strand of NZ_DASYZI010000021.1, from coordinate 21,256 downwards.
AGGCGAGCGCGACGTTCTGGCCGTAGTTGTCGGCCAGCACCAGCCGCCCGACCTCGTCGGTCATCTCGGCCAGCAGGCTTTCCCGCTCGTGCCCGCCGAGTTCGCCGCCGGCCACCGCCTGGTCCAGCAGGATCTTGATGTTGACCTCGTGGTCGGAGGTGTCCACACCCGCCGAGTTGTCGATCGCGTCGGTGCAGATCCGGCCGCGCTGCGCGCCGTTGGCCGCGCCCTGAAGGGCGAACTCGATCCGGCCGAGCTGGGTGAAGCCGAGGTTGCCGCCCTCGCCGACGACCCGGGCGCGCAGGTCGGCGCCGTTGACCCGGATCGCGTCGTTGGCCTTGTCGCCGACGTCCGCGTTGGACTCGGCGGTGGCCTTCACGTACGTGCCGATGCCGCCGTTCCAGAACAGGTCCACCGGCGCGAGCAGGATGGCGCGCATCAGCTCGGCCGGGGTCATCCGCAGCACGTGCTCGTCGATGCCGAGAGCCGCGCGCAGCTGCGGGGTCAGCGGGATCGACTTCGCGGTACGCGGGTAGACACCGCCGCCGGATGAGATCAGACGCTGGTCGTAGTCGTTCCAGGAGGAGCGGGGCAGGTCGAACAGCCGGCGCCGCTCGGCGTACGAGGCGGCCGGATCCGGGCTCGGGTCGACGAAGATGTGCCGGTGGTCGAAGGCCGCGAGCAGCTTGATGTGCTCGGACAGCAGCATGCCGTTGCCGAACACGTCGCCGGACATGTCGCCGATGCCGATCGCGGTGAAGTCCTGTGCCTGCGAGTCGACGCCGAGTTCGCGGAAGTGCCGTTTGACCGACTCCCACGCGCCGCGTGCGGTGATGCCCATCACCTTGTGGTCGTAACCGACCGAGCCGCCGGAGGCGAAGGCGTCGCCGAGCCAGAAGCCCCCCGGCGCGGCAGCGCCCCACACGTCACAATCGGCCGCGACTCCGTTGGCGATGTCGGAGAAGGTCGCGGTGCCCTTGTCCGCCGCGACGACGAGATACGTGTCATCGCCGTCGAAGCGCACCACGTCGCGGGGTGGCACGACCTTGCCGTCGACAAGATTGTCGGTAATGTCCAGCATGCCGCGGATGAAGGTCTTGTAGCACTCGATGCCCTCGGCCATGAACGCGTCGCGGTCGGCCGGATCCGCCGGCCGCTTGACCACGAAGCCACCCTTGGCGCCGACCGGGACGATCACCGCGTTCTTCACCATCTGCGCCTTGACCAGGCCGAGGACCTCGGTGCGGAAGTCCTCGCGCCGGTCCGACCAGCGCAGCCCGCCGCGGGCTACCGCGCCGAAGCGCAGGTGCACGCCCTCGACCCGGGCCGAGTAGACCCAGATCTCGAACCTCGGGCGGGGGGCCGGCAGGTCCGGCACCATCGCGGCATTGATCTTGAAGGATACGTATGACTTGGCCGTGTTCGATCCCGCTGTGCTCGATCCCGCTGTGTTCGATACTTCCGGACCGTCGGCGGTCTTCTGGTAGAAGTTGGTGCGCAGCGTCGCCTGGATCACGGCCCGCAGCGAGCGCAGGATCCGGTCCTCGTCGAGCGAGGCGACCGCGTCGAGCGCGCCCTCGGTCTCCTCGACCAGCCCGTCGATCAGCTCGCGGCCCGCCGCGGCGCGCGCCGGGTCGAAGGAGGCCTCGAACAGCTTGACCAGCAGCCGGGCCAGCACGGTGTTGCGCTTCAGGACCTGCTCGATGTACGCCTGGCTGAACGGCGTGCCGCCCTGGCGCAGGTACTTGGCGTAGGCACGCAGCACGGTGACCTGACGCCAGGTCAGCCCGGCCCGCACCACGAGGGCGTTGAAGCCGTCGTTCTCGATCTCCCCGGACCAGGCCGCGGCGAAGGCGGCGGTGAACCGCTCGCGGGCGGCCTGGTCGCGCAGCTGCTCCGGGTCGGCGACCCGCAGCCCGAAATCGTAGATCCAGGCCGCCTCGCCGTGCTCGCGGTGCAGCTCGTACGGGTGCTCGTCGAGCACTTCGACGCCGAACCGTTGCAGGATCGGCAGCACCTCGCCGAGCGAGATCATCCGGCCGACCCGGAAGATCTTGAGACTGTACTGCTCGGGCGCGGCGCCGGGGCGGCGGTAGACGGCGAGCGAGGAGTCGGTGGTGTCGTCGGCGTGGATGGCCTCGATCCGGCAGACGTCCTTGACCGCGTTCTGCGCCGGGAAGTCGGCCTTGTACCCCTCGGGGAAGGCTTTCGCGTAGTCGCGCAGCAGCTCGGCGGCCTTCTCGTGGCCGACGGCCTCGCCGAGTTCCCGCGCGAAGTCGTCGTCCCAGGTGCGCAGCGCGGTGGCCAGCAGCCGCTCGATGCGCTCGCTGTCCACATTGGGCAGCCGGGTGCCCGGAGCGACGCGCACCACGAAGTGCAGCCGGGTGAGCACGGACTCGGTGGACCGCACCGTGTAGTCGATTACCGCGCCGTCGAGTTCCCTGAGCAGGATCGACTGGAGCTTGATGCGCGCGTCGGTGGTGTACAGATCGCGCGGTAGGTAAACGAGTGCGGAGAAGTACCGGCCGTAAGCGTCCTTACGCAGGAACAGGCGCAGCCGCCGGCGCTCCTGAAGGTGCAGTACCGAGCCGGTGATGTCGGCCAGTTCCTCCACCGGAATCTGGAACAGGTCGTCGCGCGGGTACGACTCCAGGATCTCCAGCAGATCCTTGCCCGAGTGCGAGTTCGGCGCGAATCCGTGGATGTCGAGGACCTGCCGGACCTTCTGTCTGATCACCGGGATGCGTTGCACGGATTCGGAGTACGCGGCGGCCGAGAACAGCCCGAGCATCCGCCGCTCGCCGACGACGCGGCCCTCGTCGTCGAAGCACTTGACGCCGATGTAGTCCAGGTATCCGGGCCGGTGCACGGTGGCCCGCGAGTTGGCCTTGGTGAGCACGAGCAGATGCGGTTCACGCGCCTTGGCCCGCACTTCCACCGGCAGCTTGGCGAACGAGCCCTGGGAACCGTGCGGCCGGTCGGCGCGCAGGATGCCGAGGCCGGTGCCGGTGACCGGGCTCAGCGAGTCCTCGCCGTCGACCTGCACGAGGGTGTACTCGCGGTAGCCGAGGAAGGTGAAGTGGTCGTCGGCCAGCCAGCGCAGCAGTTCCTGACCGGTCGTCAGCTCGTCGTAGGAGACCCCGCCGCGCTGAGCCGCCTCGCCCTGCCCGGCCGCCAGGCCGTCGGCCAGGCCGAGGGCCGCGGCGCGCATCTTCGGCCAGTCCTCGACCGCCTCGCGCACGTCGCTGAGCACCCGGCGCAGGCTCGCCTCGATCGCGCCGAGGCGCGCGGGGTCGTCGGGCTGCCGGTCGATCTCGATGTGCATCCAGGACTCGGTCAGCGCCCCGGCCGCGGTCTGCTGCGGCGGATCGACGTCGAGGACCGAGCGCAGCCGGCCGACCAGGTCCCGCTCGACCGCGAAGACCGGGTGGAACAGGACGTGGATGCCGAAGTCGAGCCGGGTCAGCTCGGCGGTGACCGAGTCCACCAGGAATGGCATGTCGTCGGTGGCGATCTCGACCACGGTGTGCGTGGTCTCGCCGGTGGTCCAGCCGGAGCGCTCGCGCGTGGGCGTGTGGACGCGGATCTTCGCGGTGCCCTGCGGCCGGGTCGATGCCAGCCCGGCGGTGGACCGCATCGCGCCGAGGATGTCGGCGGGGGTGCGGTCGGCGAGGTCGTCCAGCGGGACGTGCCGGTAGTAGCGCCGCAGTATCGAGCCGACCCGCGCCGAGTCGGCGAGGAAGGGCTCGATGTTGCGCGGCGGCCGGGTATCGAGCGGGTCGGGGTCCACGCGCCCGTCAGGCCCCGCCCCCACGCCGTCCGTGCCCCCCGAGTCCCGCGCCAGTCCCGCGGCCTCTTCGAGCAGTCCGACCTTAGCCTCGTCCAGTTGCGTCACCATGTGTGCTCGCTCCTACGGCCGCGCGCCGTTGCGCGGCTCACGTATGCATGTCGGACCCGCCACGGCCCCGGGCGATCCTCGATCGCCTCCCGGCGGCTGCGCCGCGGCCAGTCCCCGCTATCGGCTTCAGGCTATCCCGGACGGAGGGGCGCGGTTTGTGTATCGGCCGATCATGTTGTTACGTCTGAGTTGTGACTTCCTACAAGATGCAGCCCGGTCAGCGAAGATCCAGACAGATTGGGACGTGTTGGAGCTAGACGGGTGATGCGGCGAGCGGGGGACGCAGCGTGTCGGAGCCGGGGGCCGGTCGCGCGGGGTCGGTGTCCAGGTCGACGATACGGTTGCCCGCGTCCACGTGCACGATCCGCGGCCTGAGCGTGCGGGCCCGGCGGTCGTCGACCATCTGATAGCTGATCAGGATGACAAGGTCTCCCGGGTGGACCAGGTGAGCGGCCGCGCCGTTGATCCCGATGACGCCGGAGCCGCGCTCACCCTCGATCACATACGTCTCCAGCCGCGCCCCGTTGGTGATGTCCACGATCGCCACCTGCTCGCCGGGAAGCAGGTCGGCGGCTTCCATCAGCCCGGCGTCGACAGTGACCGATCCCACGTAGTGCAGGTCGGCTTGCGTGACGGTGGCGCGGTGGATCTTGGACTTGAGCATGGTCCGATAGGTGGCGTTCCCGCCGAACACGATGTTCTTGCCGAACACGGTGTGCTCCTCCTCGTTCCAGTCCCTCACCGGGTACCGGACGGATGCCGCGTCGGCCATGTGACACAGCGTCAGGCGGGCGCGATCAGATCTGGAAGTTCCTGTGTCGCGAACCAGAGTAGGTCGTAGTCCTCCGCACCGTCCACGGTGAACTGCGCGTCCTCGTCGCCCTCGTCGGCGGCCCGCACGACCAGCGCCGCCTCACCGACGGCGGGTTCCGCACCGGTGTCGTCCATGTGGAACGAGGCGATGTCCCGCAACGCGACGACGCCGTCGATGCGCACCTCGCCCGGCTCGACGCCCTGCTCGCGGGAGATCGGCGTGCCGACCGGCGTGACCACGGCGTCGAACAACTCCGCGGCCACCACCACACGGCGGCGCGGGGCCAGCCGGTCGGCGGCCAGCAGCCGCAGGGCGCCGCGCGCGGCCTCGGTCATCGCGGCGAATTCGAGTTCTTCCTCGTCCCCCTCGACGTACCATTCGCGCAGCGCCGGGGTGACCGCGTACGCGGTCAGCGGCCCGGGGCCGAGTTCGCCCCGCTTGGCCAGCTCGGACAGCATCGGCAGCGTTGCCGGGATGTAGACGCGCATCGGTGTCCCTCTGGCCGCGGTTGTCGAACGATCCCTACGCTACTGCGCGCGACAGGTCCAGGAATTCGGTCGTCGTGCGCCGGGCCGTGGCCAGCACTTCGGCGCGCCGGGCCGGGTCCATCAGGTTGACGCCCAGCGCCGCAAGGTCGTCCGGGCCGGGGCAGAGGATGACGACCCGACTGCCGCTCTGCCGGACCTGCCTGGCTTCCAGCAGCAGTTGCCGGGTGGCGGTGTGCCGGTAAGCGCGCTCAAGTCTGCCCAGGGCACCGCGCGGCCGGTCATAGGCGCGGGCGGCGCTCGGGGCGAGGACGTAGACCTCGTCCAACGGCACGCCGCCGGGCAGCGCGTCCGCGGCCAGCAGGTCGAGGTTGGAGTTGGAGAAGATGCCGCCGTCGATGTACCGGCGCCCGTCGATGACGGCGGGGGCGAACCAGCTGGGGATCGAGCAGGAGGCCATGACCGCGTCGGCCAGGCCGGTGCGCGGCGCGTCGGGCTCGCCGAAGACGACCCGCTCGCCGGTGTCGTAATCCATCGCGACTACGCGCACGCCCGGATGCTGCGACCAGTCGCCGGACGGGATCACGTCCTCGACCATCCGGCCGATGTCGCCGAGCGAGCCGCGGCCGGGCGGCAGGAAGGCGGAGAAGACCACGGTCTTGGGGTAGCGGCGGGGGTGGCGGACCGACCGGGCGATCAGTTTGGGCGAGCCGATGCCGGGCTGCGGACGCACCAGCACCCCGCCGCCCGCCGCGTTGTCGTAGTCGAAGATCCGGCCGGCCAGCGGGCCGTCGGGCACCTCGCCGGACTGCTGGTGCCGCCACAGGTCGCGCGCGCTGGCCCCGGCGCCGAGCAGCGCGGCCAGGATCGCGCCGGCCGAGGTGCCGACGATCAGGTCGGCGGTACGCGGATCGAAGTCGAGTTCCTCGTGCAGTGCGGTCATCGCGCCGATCATCCAGGCGGCGCCAAGAGTGCCTCCGCCGCCTAACACCAGTCCCCTGCGTACCCCTTTATCCACCCTCGCTCACCGTCCCGGAAACGCTACTCACTGTGGATCTGATACCCGCTCGGAGCCTACGCTTCACTCACCGTTCATCGGCGCGTCGAGCGCTCACCCGGCGCGCAGGTCCAGTCCGAATAGCGCCTCCAGTTCAAGAATTGTTTCCGCGTACGACCGGTGATGTACACCGATGATGCCCACGGCGGCCGCTCCGCGCACGTTCTTCCCCAGATCGTCGACGAACACCGCCTCTTCGGGAGCGCAGCCGAGCAGGTCGAGGGTGTGCAGGTAGATCGCCGGCTCGGGCTTGCGCATCCCGACCTCGCCGCTGATCACCACGGCGTCGAAGAGCTGATCCCAGTCGTCGCGCAGGTAGTCGTTGCCCCAGGAGTTGGACAGCAGGGCGGTGCGCAGGCCGACCGCCTTCGCCTGGCGCACCACGTTGATCATCGCCGGCGCCGTGGAGAAGCCAGCGAACATCCGGCCGATGAGCCCGTGCGCGACCACCGGAACGCCGCAGAACCTGGTCAGCCGTTCGGCCAGCGCCTGCTCGAAGTGCTCGACGCGCAGCTCGCCGCGTTCCAGCGCGGCGATCGGGTCGAAGATGCTGAGCGCGGCCAGGCCCTCGTCGTGAAAGTCGCGAATCGCCGCCTGGTAACCGGCGGCGTCGATACCCTCGGCGGCGTACCATCCGTCCAAGGCGGCGGCGAGCGGGGACGTCAGCACGCCTCCCCAGTCGACGATCAGTGCCTTGGGCCGCAGGCCGGTGGACGAGACTCTCTCGGTCATTCCGCCGCCTTTCGCTTGCCGACCGGGTGGAATACGCCCGATCGGGTAAGAGTTCCCATGGTACGGGGGTGATGCTCTTGTCAAGCCGAGGCCGGGCGCCGGCATGGCCCTTCGCCGCACTGTTCGCGCTGTGCGGAACCATCCTGCTCGTCTACGCGAAGGTCGATGGCGTCGGCTGGCTCGACCGCACGACGCTGACCGTCTGCGGCACCACCCCGACCGGCTCCCACGCCGTGCTGCTCGGACTGGTGCTGCTCACCCTGGCACACGGTCTGGCCCGGCGTCGCCAGGTCGCCTGGATCCTCGGGCTCGCGCTGGTGCTGTGGAGCGCGCTGACCGAGGTCGAGTCGCTCCTCGTGGGCTCCCCGGCCGACCCCTGGCGCCTCATCCCGCTGCTGCTCGCCGCGACCGCGCTGGTACGTTCCCGCGACCGTTTCGTGGTGAGCCCCGATCCGCACCGGCTGCGCCAGGCCGTGGCGGTCACCGGCGCCTCGGGCGTGACGCTGCTGCTGCTCGGCGGGGGCTCGCTGTTCGCCGAGCGGGGCAGATTCGCCGCGCCGCTGTCCACCACCGACCTGGGACGCGAGTTCTTCGCAGCGGTGGCGGCCAACGGGGGGCGAGTCGACTTCAACGGACCGTCCTGGCTGCTGCACGGCTTGTCGCTGGCCTCCGGGCTGGCGCTGATCGCCGTGCTGGCCACGCTCACGGCGGCCGCGCCGCCGCCGCGTCCAGCGGATTCCGCCGATCGGGCGGCGATGCGTGCGCTCGTCTCGCACCGGGACGCGGACACGCTCGCTCCGTTCGCGCTGCGGTACGACAAGTCGTACGTCTTCGAGCCGCGGGGCCGTGCCGCGATCGGCTACCGCGTGCTGGCCGGGATGGCGGTGGCCGCGGGCGATCCGATCGGCGCCCGCAGCGCGTGGCCCGCCGCGATCGAAGCGTTCCTGGCCGAGGCCGAGCGGCGCGGCTGGCGCCCGGCGGTACTCGGCGCGGGGCCACGGGCGCGCGAGTTGTGGGCCGCGCAGGGGATGCAGGGATTCGGCATCGGCGACGAGGCCGTCATCGACGTCGCGTCGTTCTCGACGAGTGGCCGTGCGATGCGCAACGTCAGGCAGGCGGTGCGCCGCACCGAGAACGCGGGGATCTGGGTCTCGGTGGTCCCGGAGCCCGAACTGAGCCCGGAGCTGTCCGTGCAGCTGCGCCGGATCCACCGCGCCTGGCTGGGCCGGGGCACCCCGCGGCATCCGCGCCCCGACGCCGACATGATTCCGCAGGGGCGGGAGCACGGCTTCGCGATGAACCTGGACGCGATGGCCGAGGGAAGGCACCCGGACTCGCTGTTCGTGATCGCCTTCGCCGCGGACGGATACGCGGTGTCGTTCCAGCGGTATCTGCTCGCCGCGGAGACCGGGTCAGGGCCGGTGCTCACCCTCGATGTGATGCCGCGTCACCGGATCGCGCCGAACGGGGTCAACGAGCGGCTGATCGTCGCGACGATCGAGTACGCGGCGGCGCGCGACTACAAGACGGTCTCGCTGAACTTCGCCGCGTTCCGCACGATCCTCGAAGCGCACCGGCTGGCCACCGGAGCGCCCGGGGCGCCGCCGCGGCCGGGCTTCTGGCCGCGGATGACCCGCCGGGCGGTCCACCTGCTCGACCCGCTGATCCAGGTCGAGTCGCTCTACCACTTCAACGCCAAGTTCCGGCCCGGCTGGCTGCCGCGCTCGGTGCTGGTCGCCTCGTGGCTGGACCTGCCGCTGTTCGGCGTGGCCGCCCTCGGCCTGGAGTTCGGGCTGCCGTACGACCGGCGGCGCAGCAGGATCGCCGGCCCGCAGCTGGACGCGACGCTCCGGCCGCAGGCCGAGACCGACCCCGGGTCCGCGTCCGGAACCGTGTCAAGCGGCGCCACCACGGATCAGGCGAACTGGAGTGCGGTGCAGCGCCATTCCAGCCGGCCGTCCTGACGCTCGAAGCGCAGCGCGACCGCGCGCACTCGCGGGCCGTCCTGCACCAGAACGGTGGACTCGACGGCGTCCGGTCCCGGGATGTGCAGCCGGATGGAGCGCACCATGCTGCGCGTGGCGAAACGAGTGGCCGCGCGGCGCTGCGTAACCGTGCTGAGCAGCGCGAAGACCTCGCGGGACACCCAGCGCTTGACCTGCTCGGCCGGCCGCCGTTCCAGCAGCACGTCGACCACGGCCTCGACGAGGCGCCTCACGGCTGCGGGGCTTGGCTCAGCCAGGCGGCGATAGGTATTGCCGCCGCCACTGTTGCCGTAACCGGGCGGGTCGAAGCGGTGAGTCCACCCGACCACCCACGACCGCAGTGCCCCCGCTGCCCTGTCGAGGTCGGCATCGGTATCCGCAGCGTCCGCCGTGTCCGCGCCCGGTTCGACACGGTCGATGGTGCCCGCGGCGGTGAGCAGCGCACTACGGCTGACGCTGGTGACACTCGCTATCTGCGTGCTGAAGGCGCCAGTATCGCAGTCCTCGGCGCCACCTTGGTCGTAACGCGTCATCATGCACCCCGTCTCTTGATGGACATCTGACGATCACTCATGACGATCACTCAGACCACCAAGGGTGCCAGGGAGTTGCGCCCGAAAACGGTTCGGCACCGAAGTCCACCCGTTCAGCGCAGTAACGCGCAGTTCATCCGGGTCGAACCTCGGTGCCAAGCCCAGCCGATAATCAGACTATTTACTTCATTCGGCTACTTCTTGCAGCACTCACGCCTCGCAGCGCCTTTTTCTTACGGCGCCACTTCCTACAGCACTACTTCGTACGACGGCTACTTCTCACAGCGGCTACTTCGGCTACTTCTTACGGCGACGGCCGCCGGGTGCCGGCGGGCGCCCCTTCGGCTTGGGCTTCGACGGCACGGCGTCCTGCGGACCGTCGGCCCCGCCCACCGGCGGCGGGGTGACCTCCTGACGCTTGACCACGCCGCCCTCGCCGTCCACCGTCGGCGCGGAGTAGTTGAGCCGGGTCGGCCGCTTGGGCGCCTCCAGGCCCTTCGCGTTCAGCCGCGCCGTCGCCGCCATCGCCGACGTGCTCGTGGCGTTGAGCTGCGCGGTCGCCGCCTCTGCCTGGGCCTGCGCCTCCGGGTCGTCGCTGTTCGCCTCGACCTGCACCTCAAGGTTGAACAGGTAGCCGGTCGACTCCTCCTTGATGCCCTCCATCATGCCCTGGAACATCAGGTAGCCCTCGCGCTGGTACTCGACCAGCGGATCGCGCTGGGCCATCGCCCGCAGGCCGATGCCCTCCTGGAGGTAGTCCATCTCGTACAGGTGCTCGCGCCAACGGCGGTCGAGCACCGAGAGCACCACCCGGCGCTCCAGCTCGCGGGTGATCGAGTCGCCGAGGTTGGCCTCGCGCTTGTCGTAGGCGCCGAGGATGTCCGCGGTGATCTCGTCGAGCAGGACCTGCTGCGTGATCCCGGTGCGGCCGCCGACCGACTCCTCGACCTCCTCAAGGGTGATCGAGACCGGGTACAGGGTGCCCACCGCCGACCAGAGCTTCTCCAGCTCCCACTCCTCGGCGTAACCGTCCGAGGTGGCCGCGTCGACGTACGCGCGGACCGTGTCCTCCATCATGTGCCGTACGTGGTCGCGCAGGTCCTCGCCGTCCAGCACGCGGCGGCGCTCGGCGTAGATGACCTCGCGCTGCTTGTTGATCACGTCGTCGTACTTGAGGACGTTCTTACGGATTTCGAAGTTCTGCTGCTCAAGCTGGGTCTGCGCGGACTGGATCGCCCGGGTGACCATCTTGGACTCGATCGGCACGTCGTCGCCGACGTTCGCGACCGCCAGCACCCGCTCCACGATCTGCGCCTTGAACAGCCGCATCAGGTCGTCGCCGAGGGAGAGGTAGAACCGGCTCTCCCCGGGGTCGCCCTGGCGCCCGGCGCGACCGCGCAGCTGGTTGTCGATCCGGCGCGACTCGTGCCGCTCGGTGCCCAGCACGTACAGGCCGCCGAGCGACTCGACCTCGTCGTGCTCGGCGGTGACCGCCTTCTTGGCCTTCTCCAGCGCGGCCGGCCAGGCGTCCTCGTACTCCTCCGGACTGTCGGACGGGCTCAGCCCGCGCTGGGCCAGCTCGCCCGCCGCCAGGTTCTCCGGGTTGCCGCCGAGCATGATGTCGGTGCCGCGGCCGGCCATGTTGGTGGCCACGGTGACCGCGCCCTTGCGCCCGGCCTGCGCGACGATCTGCGCCTCGCGTTCGTGGTACTTCGCGTTGAGCACCTCGTGCGGGACGCCACGCTTGCGCAGCTGCTGGGAGAGGTACTCGGACTTCTCCACCGAGACCGTGCCGACCAGGACCGGCTGGCCCTCGCCGTGCCGGTGCTCGATGTCCTCGACGACCGCCTTGAACTTGGCCTCTTCCGAGATGTAGATCAGGTCCTGCTGGTCCTTGCGGACCATCGGCTTGTTGGTCGGGATCGGGACCACGCCGAGCTTGTAGATCTGGTGGAACTCGGCCGCCTCGGTCAGCGCGGTACCGGTCATCCCGGACAGCTTCTTGTAGAGCCGGAAGTAGTTCTGCAGGGTGATGGTCGCCAGGGTCTGGTTCTCGTTCTGGATGACCACCCCCTCCTTCGCCTCGATCGCCTGGTGCATGCCCTCGTTGTAGCGGCGCCCGGCCAGGATGCGGCCGGTGTGCTCGTCCACGATCAGGATCTCGCCGTTCATGACCACGTAGTCGCGGTCCTTCTTGAACAGCTCCTTGGCCTTGATCGCGTTGTTGAGGAAGCCGACCAGCGGGGTGTTGACCGACTCGTAGAGGTTGTCGATGCCCAGCAGGTCCTCGACCCGCTCGACCCCGCGTTCCAGCACGCCGACGGTCTTCTTCTTCTCGTCGACCTCGTAGTCGGAGTCCTTCGCCAGCCGGTTCACGATCTTGGCGAAGTCCGTGTACCACTTGGTGGCCTGGTCCGAGGGGCCGGAGATGATCAGCGGGGTGCGCGCCTCGTCGATCAGGATCGAGTCGACCTCGTCGACGATGGCGAAGTTGTGGCCGCGCTGCACCAGCTCTTCCTTCGACCACGCCATGTTGTCGCGCAGGTAGTCGAAGCCGAACTCGTTGTTGGTGCCGTAGGTGATGTCCGCGCCGTACTGCACCTTGCGCTGGGTCGGGGTCATGCTGGCCAGGATCACGCCGACGTCGAGGCCGAGGAAGCGGTGGATGCGGCCCATCCACTCCGCGTCGCGCTCGGCGAGGTAGTCGTTGGTGGTGACGATGTGCACGCCATCGCCGGCGAGCGCGTTGAGGTACGCCGGCAGCGTGCCGACCAGGGTCTTGCCCTCGCCGGTACGCATCTCGGCGATGTTGCCCAGGTGCAGCGCGGCGCCGCCCATCAGCTGCACGTCGTAGTGGCGCTGGCCGATGGTGCGCTTCGCGGCTTCGCGCACTACCGCGAAGGACTCCCAGAGCAGGTCGTCGAGCGTCTCGCCGTCCTGGAAGCGCTGCTTGAACTTCGCGGTCTCCTCGCGCAGCTCCGCGTCGGTGAGGTCGACGTAGTCTTCCTCGATCGTGTTGATCGTCTCGGCCGTCTTGGCCAGCTTGCGAAGGATCTTCCCTTCGCCCGCGCGCAGGACCTTGTCGAAGAGGGCAGGCACTTTGGGAACGGCTCCTTGAACTGACAGGCGTGTTGTGGACGGCCGTTTTGTGGACGGCGGTGTTGCTCGGCGGCAGGGCCACTCTGGCGGGCGGCATGACCCCCACCCCCGGCCGTTATCCCATCGTAAGCGACTGCGCATGCCCAAAGACAGACCACGGGTCGCAGTAGTTACGCACCCGCACTTGGCCTCCCATGGTCTACACCAGAGGCGGCCTACGCCATGGACAGTGCGATGCCGTCGAGGATGTCGTGTTCGGAGACGACGACCTCGGACAATCCGAGCCGGTCGACGATCTGCGCCAGGATCAGCGACCCGGCGCCGATGACGTCGACCCGGCCGGGATGCACGACCGGGTTCGCGGCGCGCTGTGCGTGCGTGGAGGCGAGCAGGTCCGCGGACACCCGGCGCACGGTTTCGGCCGCGATCCGTGAAAGGTGCACGCGATCGCGGTCGTACTCGGCCAGGCCGAGCGCGATCGCCGAGACGGTGGTGACCGAGCCGGCCACGCCGACCAGCGTCTTGGCCTCGTGGATCGGCACATGCTCGGCCGCCACGTCGATCGCGGCGTCGATGTCCCGGCGGGCCGCGGCGATCTGCTGCGCGGTCGGCGGATCCTGGGTGAGGTGACGCTCCGTCAGCCGGACGCAGCCGATGTCCACCGACCGCGCCGCCGCGACTTCACGCTCGCCCAGGACGAACTCCGTGGACCCGCCGCCGATGTCGATCACCAGGTAAGGCGTCGGATGGCCGACACCGTCCCGCGCGACAGACTGCGTCGCGCCGGAGAACGACAGAGCGGCCTCCTGATCGCCGGTGATGACCTCCGGCTCGACGCCGAAGCGGTCGCGCACGCCCGCGGAGAACTCGTCGCGGTTGGCCGCGTCTCTGGTCGCGCTGGTGGCCACGAACCGCACCCGCTGTGCGCCGAGTTCACGGATGCGCGCGGCGTAGTCGTCGCAGGCCGCGAAGGTGCGCGCGAGGGCCTCGGGAGCGAGGCGGCCGGTCGCGTCCACGCCTTGGCCGAGCCGGACGATCTCCATCCGGCGCAGCAGTTCGTTCCGCGTGACGCCCTGCGGATCCAGCTCGGTCACGAGCAGCCGGATGGAGTTCGTACCGCAGTCGACCGCCGCGACGCGCGTGCCCGTGCCGCTCGTACCCATCAGACGCTGCCCTTCTCTTGTTCCCCAGGCTCATCTTCTACAGGTTCGGACACAGGTACGCAGGGCCCGTTGCGCCACCACTCGGGCAGCAGCGCCAGCGCCTCGTCACCAAGCGGATTGACACCGGGACCAGCCGCGAGCGAGTGACCCACCAGGACGTGCAGGCACTTGACCCGGTCAGGCATACCGCCGGCGCTCGGGAAGCCTTCGAGCACTTCGATCGCATCACGCCGCCTGATGTAGTCCTCGTGCGCGGCGCGGTAGGCGGCAGCAAGCTTCGGGTCGGTACGCAGGCGCTCCGTCATCTCAGCCATCACACCGTCGCCTTCGAGCGTCCCGATGGCTGACGCCGCTCGTGGGCAGGTGAGGTAGTAGAGCGTCGGGAAGGGACTGCCGTCCGGCAGACGCGGAGCGGTCTCGACCACGTCGGGATTGCCGCACGGGCAGCGGTGCGCCACGGCTCGCAGGCCGCGTGGTTCGCGTCCCAGCTGGGCCTCGACCGCCTCGAAGTCCGCTTTGCGCAAGCTCATCCCCACACCGTACCGGCTCCGGATGCGTCGCCCGTCCGCCTCGGCTCACTCACGGACGGGCCGACCGCGACGGCACCGATGACACTGACGGTGAGGGAGACGGCGATTTGACCGTGGACCACAGCCGGTCGTACCAGGTCTGCTGCGTGGGCGTCGGCATCCCAAGCGGTTCGTCGCTCGGATTGGGGTTCGGCACGAGGTAACCGGTCTCGCCGGGTCGTACGTAGTGCAGCCGCTGGCGTGCCTGGATCGCCACGTACGCCGGATCCGACCACTTCGCCAGCTCGTCCTGTAACGCCGCCACCTGCCGCTGGATGACAGAGTTCTGCTGCTCCACGCCGTTGATCTGGGAACGCTGCGCGAAATACTGCCGCAGCGGGTATGCGACCGTGACCATGACGGCGCACAGGGCCAGCGCCAAGACCCCGGCCCGGCCAGTCAGCCGACCACGTGAAGGCTTGCGCGGGCGCGAGCCCTTGTCCGTCCCACGCGCCGCCCTGGGTCGCGGCAGAGACACGACGTCGGAGTCAGTGGCACCTGACTTGCCATCAGTCACGTTCGCCACGCCCCCTCCCGTCTCCCGCTCCACGGCCGCACGCCGAACCGTGCCTATCGCACCTGTGGCGCGCCGTACCGTGCCCTTACACCGTCGCTTGACGGCTTCGGCCACAGCGGGCGCGCCACCAGACTAGAACTACTAGGCCTTGAAGCGCGGGAAGGCGGTACGCCCGGCGTAGCGGGCCGCGTCGTCCAGCTCCTCCTCGATGCGCAGCAGTTGGTTGTACTTGGCGACCCGGTCGGTGCGTGCCGGCGCACCCGACTTGATCTGACCGACATCAGTAGCCACCGCGAGGTCCGCGATCGTCGTGTCCTCGGTCTCACCGGAGCGGTGGCTCATCATGCAGCGGTAGCCGGACCGATGCGCCAACGCGACCGCGTCGAAGGTCTCGGTCAAAGTCCCGATCTGGTTCACCTTGACCAGCAGCGCGTTGGCCTGGCCGCCGGTGATGCCGCGCTGGAGCCGCTCCGGGTTGGTGACGAACAGGTCGTCGCCGACCAGTTGCACCTTGGCGCCGAGCTGGTCGGTCATCGTCTTCCAGCCGTCCCAGTCCTCTTCGCTGTGCGAATCCTCGATGGACACCAGCGGGTAGTTCGAAACCAGCTCGGCGTAGTACAACGTGAGCTCGGCGCCGGAGAACTGCTTGCCCTCCAGCGTGTACGCCCCGTCCTTGAACAACTCGGTCGCCGCGACGTCGAGCGCGAGCGCGATCTCGGTGCCCGGGGTGTACCCGGCCTTCTCGATCGCCTCAAGGATCAGATCCAGCGCGGCCCGGTTCGAGTCCAGGTTCGGGGCGAACCCGCCCTCGTCGCCGAGACCCGTCGACAAGCCGCGGGACTTGAGCACCGACTTGAGCGCGTGGTAGGTCTCCGCGCCCCAGCGCAGCGCCTCGCCGTAGGTCTCCGCGCCGATCGGCGCGATCATGAACTCCTGGATGTCCACGTTGGAGTCGGCGTGCGCGCCCCCGTTGATGATGTTCATCATCGGCACCGGCAGCACGTGCGCGTTCGGCCCGCCGAGGTAGCGGAACAGCGGCAGTTCGGCGGACTCGGCGGCGGCCTTGGCCACGGCCAGCGACACGCCGAGGATCGCGTTAGCGCCGACCCGCGACTTGTTCGGCGTGCCGTCCAGGTCGATCAGCTCCTGGTCGATCAGCCGCTGCTCGTGCGCGTCGAACCCGATCAGCGCCGGGCCGATCTCGTCGAGCACGGCGAGCACGGCCTTGGTGACGCCCTTGCCGTTGTAACGATCCTTGTCGCCGTCACGCAACTCGACCGCCTCGAACGCCCCGGTGGACGCGCCGGACGGCACGGCCGCACGGGCGATGGTGCCGTCGTCGAGGGCGACCTCGACCTCGACGGTGGGGTTACCGCGGGAGTCGAGAATCTCCCGCGCGCCTACTGCTTCGATGGACGCCACGTGCGTACTCCTTCATGTCCTCTCGGTTATCGGGGACAGCCTAATGGGCACCGTCACGTGACATACCGGCCCGTCGACCTTAACCCGCTTAACTGGGACGTACCGCGCAGCCGTGTGCGTCAGCACCAGTGCCAGTACGCACCGGCAGCGAGTGCAACCCGCGCATGATCAGCCCGGAATGCCACCGCAAGTCAGCGGCGGGCGCGGCGAACGCCAAGTCCGGGAACCGCGCAAAGAGCCGCGAGAACGCTACCCGCCCCTCCAACCGCGCCAAAGGCGCCCCCAAACAGAAGTGAATCCCGTGCCCAAGCGCCAGATTCCCGCCCTCGTTCCGCGCAAGGTCAAGCACATCCGGATCACTGAACCGCACCGGATCACGGTCCGCTGCGGCAAGCACGGCCAAGACCGGCTCCCCCGCCGGAATCGACACCCCACCGACCGTGATCGGCTCCGTCGTGAACCGCCACGTCCCAAACTCAACCGGACCGTCGTAACGCAGCAACTCCTCGACAGCGGACTCCAGTAACCCGGGATCAGCCTTCAGCTTCGCGAGCTGATCCGGATGTTGCAGTAGGGCGAGCGTCCCATTTCCGATCAAGCCCGACGTAGTCTCGAACCCGGCAAAGAGCAAAATAAAGGCCATCGCAGCAGCCTCGTCCTCACTCAGGTGTTCACCCTCATCAGAGGCACGAACGAGTGCCGACAGCAAGTCGTCTGCCGCCGGATCGTCTGGCAGTGCCAGCCGCTTCTTGTGGATCAGCTGCTTGAGGTAGCCACGAACACGCTTGACGGACCGTCCGACGCCGCCGCGCGGGCCACTGCGATCGATCATCCCATTTGCCCACTCATGGAAGATCGGCTGATCTTCAGGCGGAACGCCGAGCATCTCGCAGATCACGATGACCGGCAGCGGGAACGCGTACGCCCGGACCAAATCGACCGGGTCCGGCCCGAACGTGTCCAGCAACCGATCCGCAATCTCGATGACGCGAGGCTCGAAGTCCGCGATGCGACGCGGCGTGAACGCCTTCGACACTAGACGCCGCAAGCGCGTGTGGTCCGGTGGGTCGAGGTTCAGCAGGTGTGCTGCGATGCCCGAACGATGCTCCCCCGGAATCCCGGTACGGCCCGGCTGCCATCCCGGAAACGACACAGCCGCGTTCTTCGAGAGCCGTAGATCAGCGAGAACGGCCTTCGCATCCTCGTATCGCGTGACCAGAAACGCGTCCACGCCATTCGGCAACCGGGTGCGGTACACCGGCGCATGCTCACGCAGCCACGCGTACGCCGGATACGGATCGTCGATGAACGCACGATCGAACAGCGGGGGCAATGGAGGTACAGTCACCGGACCATCCTCTCCTCACATGCGCGCGTTCTTAAATCCACCGCTAGCCAGTAGTAGCGCATTGACTACCCGGGTGGGGTAGCAGGTGGTTCTCTTGTGTCACAAGCGGTCTGGGAGTGCCGTGTTCTGTTCGTTCCGTCTTTGTATCCCGGCCATCTCGGCGGACCAGAGTCCGCAGGCAGTGTCGCGTTGGTTTGTGCGGTCGCGTCGGCAGCGGTCGCACCTCGTCGCGTGACGCCGAAGCGCCCATCGGATCGGATGAGAGGTCGAATCATGGCATCGTATCGACGTGCCCGGTCACGCACCGTGGCGGGAGTAGCCGTCACCAGCATCATCTGCAGCGCGGCATTGACCGGCGGGGTCAGCGGTGCGGCTGCGGCGGACGCGCACGTGACGCTCCCTGCCGGGTTCCACGCCACCGTGTTCGCAGCCGCGCCCGGCAAGGCCACCGGGCCGGACGACATCACCAAGCTCGGCGACCATCTGTTCGTCGCCTACCAGAATGGCGTCGGCTCCATGGGCGAACCCTCGCCCACCGGCAACACGAACAGCACAGTCGTCGAGTACACACAGCAAGGTCACGTAGTCGCCAGTTGGAGCGTCATCGGCAAGGTGGACGGCTTGGGCGCCGACCCGTGGCGGCATCGTGTGATCGCGACCGTGAACGAGGACGGCGACAGCAGCCTCTACACCATCACCCCGGACCGGCGCGGGCACAGCGACGCCGATGACGTCAAGCACTACACCTACTCGCAGAACCCGTTGCCTCACGGCGGTGGCACCGACAGTGTCGTAGTCCGCGACGGCGTCATCTTCATTTCCGCCTCGGCCCCGGCAGCCGACGCGGACGGCACGACCTTCAGCGGGCCCGCCCTCTACACCGCGCATCTCGACCAGAACACCGCCGCTCTCACCCCGGTGCTGCGCGACAATTCGACGGCCACCGACGCCATCACCGGCAAGGTGACCACACTCAACCTCTCGGACCCGGACTCAAGCGAAGTGGTACCGCGGGTGGTCCAGCGCTTCGGCGGAGACGTGCTGCTCGACAGCCAGGGCGACGGCGAGCTGATCTTCCTGCACGACCCGGGCCACGAGCACCAGCAGGCCACCGTGCTGAGCCTGAGCACCCAGATCGATGACTCCGCCTTCGCAACTGGCTCGCGCGACACCACCCTGTACGTGGTGGACAGCGGCAAGAACGAGATCCTCGCGATCACCGGACCTTTCCAGCGCGGCGAGATGCTCGCCTCCGTGCCGAACGATTCGACCGTCGACCCTGGCAACCTCGCCACCGTCAACACCGCCACCGGTGTGGTCACCCCGTTCGGCGCCGGCTTCACCAACCCCAAGGGCCTGCTGTTCGTCTCCGGGAACGAGCACTGATGCCGTAACCGGCGCAGTTGACTCCACAACCGCACGAGGCGAGGGTGCTTACGATTCGAGTCGGCGGCCATGGGGCCGATCCGCTGTTTCTCGGGGCGGACCCATGGCCCGACGTCGGCTCGTTGGCTCATTAGAAGTCGTCGACGCCATATTGGCCCAGGTAGGGAGTCATTGCTGGTGAGTGCGCCGCGATCCTCTGGCGATGCTCACCCGCAATGCCCGCACACCTCGGTTGCTACTTAGGGCAGGACGCGGCAGCGTTCTTCGATGAACGCGCATCGGCGGTGCCGTCGCCGCCCATACTCACATGGGAGGGAGGGAATGTGTGAGTGTGGATCTCGATCTGCACGTCGGGACGTACAACCACTACAACGGCGGGGTAGATCACGACAGCGCAGGTCGGCGGGTGCTTGATCGGCTTGATGCGCAGCTGGACCTGCTGGCGCCGCTCGGTCTGGATGTGTTGATCAGCACGGAGGCAAAGGGCTGGTTCGATCCGGACGATGGGCGTGCGCTGGAGTTGGCCCGGACGCGGCTGGGCATGCTGCCGTTGTGGGTGCTCGCGCCGCGGCACGACTGCAACATCGTGGTCTGGATCAACTCGCAGCGGCTGCGTGATCCGGGTTCGCATCATGAAGCGGGCCATCCGTGGTGGCATGCTCAGGCGCGGGTTTCGGTTCGTGTGGACGGGCTGGGCGAGCGGCTGTGGTTGTTCGGGGCGCACTTCTCGCCGTTCGTGCCCGGGGTGCGGATCGACGAGGCGTATGCCACCTGCGATCTGGCCAACGAGCGGCTAGCGATTGGCGGCGGGGACTTCAACGATGACGCGGCCGGCGACCCGGTCGCGGACCGGCGCGCCATGCCTGCGTACAAGCGGATGCGCCACGACCAGCCGGGCGGGCAGAGCGCGGCAGGGATGCTAGCGGCGGCCAGCTTCGGCGACGTGGCGGCGTTGGTGCAACCACAGCAGGGAACGCGGGAGCCCACGGCAGGGTTCACGGACGGCGCCCCGCTACGCTGCGACCGGCTGTACGTGTGCGAACGGCTGCGCGCTTCGCCGCAGGCCTACGCCACGCTGCCGTATGACGCGCAACTGTCTGACCATCGCGGCATTCACGCCTGGTTCGATCTTGCCGCCCATGTGTATCTTGCGTAGCTGCTAGCCTGCGCAGCGTGAAGGAACTCTCGGCGCAGGAAGTCGACTTCCTGCGGAAGCACCGCACTGCGGCGATGATCACAGTGGACCCGGCTGGGGTCGCGAAGCCCGCCCGGGTGGGGATCGCGCTGGTCGACGGGCGGTTGTGGAGCAGTGGAACTCAGGACCGGGTGCGCACTCGGCGGCTGCGCCGCGATCCGCGGTGCACGCTGTTCGTCTTCAGCGAATCGTTCAGGTGGCTGGCCGTCGAGTCCACCGTCTCGATCCTGGAGGGGCCGCAGGCGCCCGAACTGAGCGTGCAGTTGTTCCGGGTGATGCAGAACCGGCCAAGCGGGCCGCTCAGCTGGTTCGGCGGCGAACTCGACGAGGCGGCCTTCCGGGCGCGGATGGTCGAGGAAGGACGGCTGGTCTACGAATTCGGGGTGGAGCGGACGTACGGCGCGCCATAGCCGTGGGCCTGACGGGGTGTGCGGACTGTAGAGGTAGAGGTAGAGCCGGGGAGATCTAGTGGGCAGCTTGGTCCTGGCCTACCTGTTTGAGGTACCAGAGGACCGCGGTGGCCAGGATCTCGGACTCGTTGCGCCCGGTCTTGCGGGCGAGGTCGGACAGCCGCTGCTGAAGGCGCGGCGGCAACGAATATTCGAGTTCCACGATTCCAACATGGCAAAGCGGCGTGCGGTTAGGAAGTCAGAACTCCGACATTCACACGATAGTGGGAATGTCGGGAGGCATGACAAGGGAACGCGTGTGCGCGCCGCGGCCTGGCTTGACGAGGCGGCGTGAGGGTGGGCGGTGCTTGTATTGATACTGGTGCTGGTGCTGGACGGAGCTGAGCTGGGCTGGACCGAGTGGTCTCAGGCCCGCGGGACTCCGGCATTCTGCGGGACCGAGTCGTTCGTGTTGGCGGCCGAGTTGACCACCTTGCCCTCGACCGCCTGCTGTGGCGCGTCAGACTTCGGCTGGGCGTCCACCTGGCCCTCGCCGTCCTTGGCCGCCGCCTTCATCTCCGACTTGAAGATGCGCAGCGACTGGCCGACCGAACGCGCGGCGTCCGGGAGCTTGCGCGAGCCGAACAGCAGCACGACCAGCGCG
>NZ_DASYZI010000020.1:0-25877 GCF_035946395.1 Actinocrinis sp. | reverse complement strand
CGGCCCAAGGTAGCCTCGGCCCAGACAGGCGAGGCGTACACCGAAGGAGCGCAAGAGGATGTTCAAGAACGTCGGGATAGCGGGCGCCGGCCAGATGGGCCGCGGCATCGCAGAGGTCTGCGCCCGAGCCGGGCTCGCCGTGACGCTCTACGACATCAGCGACGACGTGGCAGCCGGGGCGCTCGCCGCCGTTGACGCCTCGCTCGCACGCGCCGAGCAGCGCGGAACGATCGGCGCCGCCGAACGCGAACAGGCTCTCGCCGCGATCCGGCCCACCGGTGACATCTCACAACTGGCCGACGCCGACCTGATCATCGAGGCCGCCACCGAGCG
Organism: Actinocrinis sp.; assembly: GCF_035946395.1. Classification (NCBI taxonomy): domain Bacteria; kingdom Bacillati; phylum Actinomycetota; class Actinomycetes; order Catenulisporales; family Actinospicaceae; genus Actinocrinis; species Actinocrinis sp. The sequence goes on along the minus strand of NZ_DASYZI010000020.1, from coordinate 25,544 downwards.
TGAAGACCTCAAGATCGCGCTGTTCCGGCAACTCGACGAGGTCGCCGCGCCGTCCGCCGTCCTCGCGAGCAACACGTCGTCGATCCCCATCGCCCGGCTGGCCAGCGCGACCAGGCGCTCGGAGCACGTCGTCGGCCTGCACTTCTTCAATCCCGTCCCGCGCATGCCGCTCGTCGAGGTCATCCGGGCACTGCGAACCTCCGAAGCAACCGTGGCGGCGGTGCGCGAATTCGCCGTGGATGTGCTCGGCAAGACCGTGATCAACGCGCAGGACCGCTCGGGCTTCGTGGTCAACGCGCTGCTCGTGCCGTACCTGGTGGCCGCGATTCGCATGCTCGAAGCGGGTCACGCCACCGCCGAGGACATCGACACCGGGATGACCGCCGGTTGCGCGCACCCGATGGGCCCGCTGCACCTCGCCGACCTGATCGGTCTGGACACCGTCGCCGCGATCGGCGAGGCCATGTACGACGAGTACCGCGAGCCGCTCTACGCCCCTCCCCCGCTGCTGCGCCGCATGGTCGAATCCGGACTCCTCGGCCGAAAGACCGGCCAGGGCTTCTTCGCCTACTAGACAGGCGGACTGCCGGTGCGGCTGACACCAGCCACGCAGCACCGGCAGTCCAGTCCATCCGTCACATCAACGTCGGCCGGCCGTGCGTACAACGCGACGACGAGGCCCGCGAGCCGTCGTCAGCCGGCCGGGTTCAGCAGCAGCGCGTGGCTCTGCCCGGTCGCCGTGTTGGTGGCGTCGACCAGGATCTGCCCATTGATGTTGATGGCGACCGCGTCCGTGAGCTGCCATCCCGACCCCATCGGGATCAGGTTGTTGAGGTCCTGGAACGTCCCGCCCTGGTAGATGTAGGCGTCGTTGAAGGGCAGGCCGGCCGCCGTGACGCCGTAGGTCGTTCCGACGATCACGCCGTTGTCGTTGATCGCCTGCGGGGTGGTGTCGATGTTGTAAGTGCCCAGGCTGGTCAGCTTGCCGTTGGAGTACACGACGGGGTGTGAGACATCGGCGGCGTCCTGCGAGGAGCCGGCGACGACGCCGTTGTCGTTGATCGCGTCCACCGAGGAGTTGGGTCCGCCCAGCGTTCCGATGTCGGTCATCGTGCCGTTCTGGTACACGAAGCCGTGCTCGTCGCTGGCCGCGGTGTCCGAGTTCCCGATCACGACGCCCGAGGCGTTGATGCCGTTCGCCACGCTGGCGGTGCCGCCGTCGATCGTGCCCAGGTCGATCATCGTCCCGTTCGTGTCCAGGAATGCGTGGTTACCAGTGCCGCCCGCCGCGGTGGACCAGCCGACGATCTGCCCGGTGCCATTGATCGCCAGCGCGTTGCTGCTGGCCGCGGCACCGTCCAGGGTGCCAAGGTCGGTCATGACGCCGCCGCGCTCCACGAAGGCGTGCGACACGCCGGCGGCGGTGGCCGCCGAGCCGACCGCTGAGCCGGTGGCGTTGATGGCGGTGGCCGCCGAGGAGAGCCCGCCGAGGGTGCCCAGGTCGGTCATGACGCCGCCGCTGTAGAGGAACGCGTGGCTCGGGTGCTCGACGCAGGGCTTGAGCACCCCGTAGTGCGGCGGGCAGCCGGGCGCGCCGGCAGGGATCGTGACGGCTTGAGCCGCCGAGGCGCCGCTGACCTGTCCGCCGTTGTTCAGGCCGCCGCCGGAGGACGAGATGTTGCCGAGGGTCCCCAGATCGGTGACCGTGTACGCGGCGGTGGCCGCGGACGCGCCGGCGCTCCCCGCGACGCTCACCCCGGCTGCCACCCCGGTCGCGAGCAGTGCCGCGAGTACGGTTCGTCGGTGCATGCTGAAACTCCTTGACGCAGTGATGCGGGCACGCCGCTCGCGCCCGGCTTCAGGCCGGCTGCCGTGTCAGGACCCGGATCTCGCGTTGACGACCCGCGAGTAACTCAGGGTTCTCCAACACTTCCGACCCGGCACCCCAACGTGCACACCGCCGCACCGGTTCACCGCTCGACCACCACGATCCCGGCGGTCACACCGCCACGTCAGCTCCCGTACACCCACAACGCAAGTGGCAGCACGAACACGACACTCTCAGCACAGAGACAGTCACCCACTCCCCGCGTCCGGCCGCTGAAAGTTGCCCAACCGCCAGCCGACCCGACAACGGGCTCGACGCTACCGTCACGCCTATGGTCATCTGGCTCAACGGAACCTTCGGTGTCGGCAAGACGACCACGTCGGAGTTGGCCGCTCAGGCCCAGTCTCAGACCACGATGATCGTGACGACCAGACCACTGTTCAGCCCGGGTAGCCGCCTGGCCGGCTACGGGGTTGCCGCGGGGAAGTTCGCCATGGGGCAGTAGTTCGGCTGGGTGGAGTCGTACTGGTGCAAGCCGTAGGCGATGCCCTGCACGGGATTGGTGACCGTCGGTGGGGCGTCCTTGACCAGCACCAAGGCGTGCCAGCCGGTAGCGGTCGCGGTGTAGAGCGTGCAGTTGTCGGTGACCTGAGTGTGCAGACGCAGGGTCGCCGCGTAACGGCTCTGCACGAAGGTGCTGGGGTGGGTCGTGTCCGCTTCGAGGAGGTAGAGCTGGGAGGCAGCCGAAGGACTCACCGCCCAGAACGACTGGCCGGCCGTGAGGTAGATATCTGCGATGGACACGACGTCGTCGCTGTTGAGCGTGATGAAGGCGATGTCCGGATCCGAGAAGCCCGTGGTGCCGTGGTGGGTCGGCGTCGGCAGCGTGACGGTGCGCGCGCCGTACTGCGCCTGAACCCAGTACGAACCGGCGCTGTAGAGATTCACGTTCGGGTAGTACGTCTGAAAAGGGCGCGTGCCGCTGTTGGAGTCGACGGCCACGAAGTCGGTCACACCCTCACCGTAGGTACTTGAGGCGAGCGGAGCACCTCCAGCGTCGTACAGCGTCAGGTCGTAGTCTGACGTGGCTGTGGGCTGGACTGCCGTGACGGACCAGTAGTCGTACTGCGTCGTGTACGAGTACTGCTGCGTTGTGGTGCCGGTCACCAGAGCGCCGTTGGACAGACTGCCGCCTGCGTAAGCGCTTGTCGCGCCGAACACGACCAGCAACAGCGCGGCGGGTACCGCCAACCGCGTGACCGCGCGACTCCTCATCGCCATCCCCCTCGCGAGCAGCAGATTATCTATACATACGGGTACAACCGGTGTCTCAGCGCTGGAGCCTAACGCCACTGGCTGCGGGGTAAGTCGGATCTGGACACAGTCTGCCCAATGAGGCAACGAAGATCAGGATGGCTTCAGGCACTCCCACACATGCCGACGGTCGGTGTCCTCACCGGGTCGGGGCGATCTGACTCAGCTTCCTCGCGGCATCGTGATGTGCAAGCGCCTGATCTGCCGTGGTGGGCGTGAACGGTTCCACGATGTCGACGTGGAAGCGCTTGAGGCGCAGGTAGCGTTCCCTCGTCTCCGCCAGGGTCCACACGTGGCGAGTGCGCGCGGTCATCGGCTGGGCGGCGCGGGTGATGCCCTGCCAGGCGAAGTCAACCGTGAGTTGGTGGTCACCGTCCTGGCCTGGAGTGATCACCGGGTCGATGAGATGGTGAGTACTGATCTCGACCTGCTCCGCGTTCCGCGTGTACCAGGCGGCGACTTGGTCGAATGTGTGCAGCACCCGACCGTCGGAGAGAGTCATGACCAGTTCGGGGTGCAGCAGTTCGCGCAGCGGTTCCACGTCGACTGAGGGTGCTGCGGGTTCCGAAGGCTCCGAAGATTCTGAGGGCGCTGTGGGTTGTTCCAGCAGGGCGAGCCAGTAGTGCAGAAAGGCCAGCACCCGGTTTTCGGCCAGCGCTTCGGTGAACGGCGCGTCGCGGGGCGCGAGGATCTGCTCGGCGAACGTGCTGATCCTGGGCAGGCGCTCGGTCGGTTGCTGGTGCAGTTCGAGGTCGTAGCGCAGCACGGCGGCGCCGTTCAGGGTTGGGCCGATGGTCTCGAAGTCGTGGGCGACCACGGCCCGGGCGGTATCCGCGCCGGTACGCTCGATGGCCACGCTGCGCAGGTGGTGCGCGTTGGACTGTCCTGGATAGGCGGTTGCCAAGCCGTCGAGGTAGGCCTGCCGGCCCTGGACGTCGGGAAGGGCGCTCTCCGCAGGACGGTGGGCGACGAAGTCCTCTGTGACCAGTTCGCCATGATGGTCGAGGCGCCGACGCTCGGTCTCGTACCCGGTGTACCAGCGGTGCACCACGGTGAGAACGCGGTGCTCGTAGGAGCCGGCGGTCAGAGCGGCGTGCAGTTCGTCGAGCGCTGCGCCTGAATCAGACGCTGGACCTGAATCGGACACTGTGTCTGGCATGGTCGGTGCTCTCAGTTCTCTGAGGACGGTCGGCAAGGTCAAACAGTCGTAGCCAGGCCGATACTGCGGCAATGCTGGGCTGAGCTGAGCCGGAGTGGGCCAGGGTGGGGCGGGCAACGGAGACGCAGACTGCGGCGGAGCGGAGCAGAGTAACGAAGTACGGCAGGGCGGGACGAAGTGCGGCTGGCGGGGCGAGCAAGGTGGAGTGCGTAGTCGGTAGTCCGTAGCTGGTAATCCGTAGCCGGTAGTTGGCGGTCATTGGCGGTCATTGGCGGTCAGCGGTCAGCACCACAGTGGGAAGGTGATCGAGTTCCATTCGCAGTTATGTGCGTGCGCACGCACAGACTGCCATATGTGTGCGCACGCCCGCAACTGTTGCTAGTCTCGCCCTGTGCCCCGCCCCGACCTCAGCCTCGGAGAACTGTCCGCGCGCGACCACGCCTTCTACGGACTGGTCTGGGCCAGCACCACCCTGACCAGCCGCGTCGACCAAGCCCTGACGCGCGCACACGACATTTCGCTGTCATGGTTCGAGGTCATGCTCTGGCTGAACGGCCAACACGAACCAGTTGCCGCCTCCGACCTGGGGGCCAAGACCATGCTCAGTCGCAGCCAGGTCTCCCGCGTCCTCGACGCGCTCCACGCACGCGGCCTCGTCGAGCGCAGCCCCTCCCCCGACGACGCGCGCTCCGTCCAAGTCTCGCTCACCGCGACCGGCCGCGCTGCGTTCACCGCCGCTGACGCCACCCGCCGCGCAGCGATCGCGGACGTGTTCGACGACCTCCTCAACGACGACGACATCGCGGCGTTGGAAGGCGTCTGGAACAAGCTGAAGCGCGCGAAGTCCTGATCCCTGCTTCGGCAGTCGACCCATCGAGGCACGACCGAACGGCGACGATGGAGTGAAGCAGAGCGGACGGGGCGTGTGCGGGCTCATCGGTTCAGGCGCTGATAGCGTTGCGTGGCCGCTGGCGTTCTGCACGGGAACGTGCACCACACGGCGAGACCTGTCAAGCGCGCCGCAGGTCTGCACCGAGATCTTCACAGGAGCCTGACAGATCCGGTTGGTGAAACGTCATCGGGCACTGTGCCGGGGCTCTCGATGCGTCGGCGGCTTCACGCAGGTCGATCCTGTTCGGCCCTGCGCGGGATTCCAACGATGACAGCCCACTGCATCCCGGCCCAGCCGGAATCGAACAGTATCGCTCAACCCATTTGAACTGAATCCAATGGAAACCATCGCGTAACCCTTGACGACACATCCCCCGCGGTCTTGTATCGACTTCGGGGCCATCGGTTCATGCGCTCGGCCGCGCGTACCCAAACCCGAGTCAGCACTCTGCCCTGGGAGCCCCGATGGAAGTCAATCGCCGCGGCTTCGGCGCGCTCGCCGCGGGCGCCGCCGCGTCTCTGTTCGTGCCGTCCACGCAGCCGCTGCGGGCCGGACTCGTCCCCGTGCCCGGATTCGAATCCTTGCCGGGGGCCGAACTCGTGCAGCCCGCCGTCAGCCACACCGTCACCTTCGACCCGTACTCGCTGATCATCGACGGCACGCGGGTTCCGATCTGGTCCGGGGAGATGCACCCCTTCCGGTTGCCCAGCCCGCAGCTGTGGCCTGATATCCTGCAGAAGCTGCGTGCGAACGGGTACAACACGGTCTGCGTGTACGTCGCCTGGAACTACCACTCCTCCGCGCCGGGCGTCTACGACTTCACTGGAGTCAGGGATCTGGGGCAGTTCCTCACCGACGCCGCGAACGCAGGGCTCTTCGTCATCGTCCGGCCCGGGCCGTACATCAACGCGGAGGTCGACGCGGGCGGCTTCCCGGGCTGGATGACCACCAGCACCGGTACCGCGCGCACCAACAACTCCACCTACCTCGGGCACGTCGACGAGTGGCTGACCAACGTCGACGCCGCCATCGCGCAGCATCAGTACACGACCGGCGGCGGCACCGTCGTGCTCTACCAGATCGAGAACGAATACGCCTCGCATCTCACCGACGGCGTCGGCTCCGCCTACATGGCCCACCTGTACGCCAAGGTCCGCGCCGACGGGATCACCGTCCCGCTGTTCCACAACGACAAGGGGCGCAACGGCGACTGGATCCCCGGCAGCTTCAGCACCAACGGCGAAACCGGGCGTTATCTGTACGCCTTCGACGGCTACCCCTCGCCCACCAGCACCCCGCCCGACTGGGGCTACTTCGGCAGCGGCGGCGCCACCGGCGGGTCCACGGCCAGCCCGTCCACCCCGGGCTACGAGGCCGAGTTCGGCGGAGGCTGGTTCGACCCCTGGGGCGGCGCCGAGTTCTCCGGCCAGGGCTACGCGGGCGCCCGGTCCTCCCGCGACCCCGTCTACGAGCGCCGCTTCTACCTGACCAACCTCGCCAACGGCATCAAGATCCACAACGTGTACATGACCTTCGGCGGCACCTCGTGGGGCTGGCTCCCGGCGCCGGTCGTCTACACCTCCTACGACTACGGCGCGGCGATCGACGAGGCCCGCAACCAGACCTCGAAGCTCGTGCCAATGAAGCAGATCGGCCTGATGCTCGAAACCGTCCCCGACCTGGGCAAGCTCGCCACCGGGAGTGCCACGTCGGCGTCGAGTTCGAGCGTGAAGGTCTACCACGTCACCAACCCGGACACCGCGGCGCACTTCTACTTCCTGCGCAACGACACCACCTCAGACCTCTTCTTCACCCTTCCCGTCACGACCTCCGCCGGAACGCTGACGGTCCCCGCATCCGGATCGGGCATCCAGCTCAACGGCAAGGACATGAAGGTGGTGGCCACGGGCATCAAGCTCGGCCATCGCACCCTGCTGTACTCGACGGCGCAGCCGATGTATCAGGCCACGATCGGCTCCCAGGACGTGGCCGCGCTGGTCGGGCGCACCGGCGACCCGGTCGAGATGATGCTGCCCGCGACCAGCGCGCCCACAGTCAGCGTCCTCGCCGGCTCGGCTACGTCCGCCTACGACGCGCCCAACGCGCGGCTGCGAATCAACGCCACCCTCTCCGGCCTGATCAGAATCCTGATCAACTACGGAGACGGCGGGCTGCCGCTGCTGCTCCTGCTGGCCGACGACACCGCCGGCGCCACGCTCTGGCGCCAGCCGACCGCCTCCGCCTCCGGCCCCGTGTTGGTACGCGGCCCGGCACTGCTGCGCACGGCGACCGCGTCGGGCAGCACGATGCAGCTGACCGGCGACACCACCGCGGCCGCCGACCTCGAAGCCTGGGTACCCACCGGACTCAGTACCCTGACCTGGAACGGCACCGCCGTGTCCACCGGCACGACAACCTCCGGCAGCCTGCTGGCCTCGGCACAACTGCCCGCCCCGCCCACGGTCACGCTGCCCGCACTCGGCCCCTGGCGCTACGCCGCGGAGAACCCCGAGTCCGCCACGACCTTCGACGACTCGACCTGGAAAGCCGCGAACAAGACCAGTTCGGTGAGCATCACACCGATCCCCGCGGGCAACCCGGTCCTCTTCGCCGACGACTACGGCTACCACTACGGCGACGTCTGGTACCGCGGCCACTACACCGGCACCGCCGGCGTCACCGCCATCAGCCTGTCCTACTCCTCCGGCACCGTCGGCGAGTTGATGGCCTGGCTGGACGGCACGCCTCTCGGCGTGCACCAACAGCCCACGCCGACCAAGTCCAACGACACGACGCAGACCTGGGCCGCGACCGCGACCTTCGCCGTACCAAGCGCCTTGCAGGGCAGTGGCGCGCACGTCCTGTCAGTGCTCGTACGCCCTATGGGCCACAGCGAGGACGGAGGTGCGAACGACGCGCACAAGGCCGCGCGCGGACTGACCGGCGCCGCGTTCACCGGCGCCACGCCCACGATGACCTGGCTGATCACCGGCGGCTCGGCCGACCCGGTACGCGGGCCGATGAACAACGGCGGCCTGTACGGCGAGCGCAACGGCTGGCACCTGCCGACCTTCGACGACAGCACCTGGAGCAGCGTCACCTTCCCGCGCGCCGACACCTTCCAGGGCGTGCGCTGGTACCGGACCACCTTCACCTACAACCCGCCGACCGGCGTGGACGCCTCGATCGGACTGACCCTGACCGACGACTCCACCCGCGCCTACCGGATGCAGATCTTCCTCAACGGCTGGAACCTGGGCCAGTACATCAACAACGTCGGCCCCCAACACACCTTCGTCCTGCCCACCGGAATCCTGCAACCGCAGGCCTCGAACACGCTCGCCCTCGCCGTACTCGCCTCCGGAACCACCCCGGCCGGACCGGGCACCGTATCGCTCACCCTGCTCGGCAGCGTCCTCGGCGGTGTATAGCGCCGCAGTGCGGGTCAGCAGATCAGTTGGTCACGGTCGGCCAGCCGCTCGTACCCCAGGTCAGGTGGTTGAGTCCGAGCTGCGCTGTGCCGTTCAGGTTACTGTCGTAGTAGTGGTAGACCAGCACGTCGCCGTCGCTGTCGTGCATCACGCTCTGCCCGCCGGGGCCGATGACGATTCCGTGCGTACCAAGGATCTGCGTGCCGCCACCGGAGATCGCGCTCACGCCGCTCTCGTCCGTGTACGGCCCGGTCGGGCCGGTGGCGCGGGCCACCATGATCCGGTAAGTGCTGCTGGTGCCGCGGCAGCAGTAGTCGAACGAGGTGAACAGATAGTAGTAACCGCCGTGCGGGTAGACGAAGCTGGCCTCCTCCGCATCCGGGCTCGGACGCTGGGCGAGGCTGTAGCGGGTCGTGTTGCTCGCCAGTTGCTTTCCGGTAGCCGGGTCGATCTGGATCATCTTGACGCCCGACCAGAACGAACCGAACGACAACCACCAGCGCCCGGATGAGTCCACGACCAGCGCGGGATCGATCGCGTTGTAGTCGCTGCCGCTCTGCGAGGAGTAGACCAGACCCTTATCAGTCCAAGAACCCGGCGCGGCGGTGGTGCTCGTGGCCAGACCGATCGCAGAGTGGTTCGAGCCAAACGAGGAGACCGCGTAGTAAAGCCAGTACACGCCGTTGTGGTACGAGGCGTCCGGCGCCCACAGGTCGTTCCAACCGCCGTACGCGGTGGCCCAACCCGCGCCGCTAGGCAGCACCTGCCCAGCGGAAGACCAGTGCACGCGGTCGGTGGAGGTGCTGATCTCCACGCCACCGCCGGTGTAGAAGAGGTAGTAGGTGCCCGAAGCGGTCTTGACCATGGACGGATCGTGCGCGTACGTCGAACCGCTGATCGTCTCAGGGTTTGGATAGGAGGCGGCCGACGCGGTGACGGTCGTTCCCGCAGCGAAGGCGAGCGCGCTGAGCGCAGCGGCGCAGAGCAGCGCGCCGCTGCGCCAAAGCCGAAGTTGTCGCAGTGCATACATGGGTAGCTCCCGAGGACGTGGCGTTGTGGTGGCGTGGTGGTGCCCGTAGAAGACAGAGCTCGACGGGAAGAAATACGACGACACGGCGCATCAATGCACGTACACACTTGCGCGTTGCGGATCGCAGATCGATGAGAAGGCCGACCCGGCACATCGCCAGGGCGGGCGCTGCGGAGGCGGCCCGACGTGCCAGCCATCCGTGCGCCGTGTCATGCAGGAAACCCCCGATCACCGGGCCTGTCAATCACCACTGAAACTTTCGACAGAACCGCAGGCTTCGACGCTACCAGCGCTACTCCTGCCCGAATTCGCGCCACCGACGACCTCACCACGACGAGAGCGAGCGTCGGCAAACCACGGACATCCGCCGGATGCTTGACGGGTGTCAGGGTGTGGTGCATCGTCTCCACCCAGACATCACCGTGACCGCGGCCTCGGGCCGACGCCGTCGTCGAGCCACGGCTGTTAGCGCTAACAATCAGGCCTCGAAGCACCACGCCGACCAATACATGAAAGGCATTGACACACCCATCACCAATGACGGCAATGCCGCGGACAGGAGACGCAGGGTCGCACTGCACAGACACGAGCCATGGCCAGGGGCCGACGACCGCAAGTCGGCCTGAAAAGCCGGGCCATCCATCCAGGGATGCATCCACGCTTCTCACCTGCGACCTTAGGCCGGTTCCACGGAGCGCCGGGCGCCAGGGAAGATAGGGGCAGCCGTTCAGGGCACCGATCCAGCCAGCGCGAGGAGCACACCATGGCAACCATCCACTTCACCGAGCGGACACTGGCGACCCCGAAACAGTTCGTGGCGAGCCTCACCGATTTCGGGCCGGGCCGCCGGGAGCTGTTCCCCAACAGCGCCGACGGATACCTACAGATCCACGCCGAAGGCGCCGATTACGCCGAGGTCACCGAGGGCTCAGTCGGCATCTGGGAACGGCTGCGGTACGACTGGTCCGACCCGAACCGCGTGGTGATGACCACGATCGACTCCAACCTCTGGGGCGGCCGCTCGGGGCACACCTACACCTTCACACCACTGCCCGACGGGTCGACGCAGCTGGAGGTCGTGGTGGTCCGCGAGGGCAAAAACCTCAAGGGCCGCATCACCGGACTGCTGGTGAGCAGCGTCGGCAAGGGCGTGCTGAAGAAGGCGCTGAAACACACGATCAAAGCCGTCGAGGCGCGCAACCAGCCACCCGCCAGTGCCAACGGCCCCGCGTAACAGAGCGTCAACCCGAACACCCACTCGTCCTGCCGGGCCAGCCGCTGGCCCGTAGGAACATTTCAGACACGCCTCGTGGGCGAACGTGGAAGTCGGGAGCCTGCTTCCGCGGCAAGCCGGTCTGCAAGTCGGGGCCATCCATCCATGACCTCGACCAAGCTCTCAGCTGCGGTTCTATCGAGTACCCGCAGCGTGCAGCCCGTCTTCGACTTCCGTTTCCGGCACATCGCAGGCAGCTCCGGAACCGGCTTCTACGCGCTGCACACCGACATGGTGCTGACTCAGCCCTCCGGACCTGGGGGTGAGTCAGCCCTCAGGTCCGCCGACTGACGCCCCCAGATGCGTCAAAACCGCCCGATGACGGCGAACCGGCCGCGAGAACCGATCCTCACGCTTTGGCCGGGTGCTTGCGCAACCGCCGCAACGAGCACCATCACGAGCGCCTGTCCCGGGGCGACGCCCTCGTGACGCTCGACGCGCTGGCCGGACTCACCCTCGACCGCGACGACGCCCGAGGCCAGTGACGTTGCGAACCCGGCGAAGCGCTGGCCCCAGGGTCCCAGGACGTTCCGGGCCGTCCGTCTGCGTGCAGCAGCTGCGGCAGCCGAGGTACTTGGGTACTCTGGCGACATGGCAACCACAGCCAACCCGGCCAAGCGGCAGTCCCCGCTGAAGATAGATCCCGCGACCGATGAGCTGATCTCCCAGGGTGCGCACTTCCTGGGCATGACGAAGAAGGACTTCGTCGCCGAGGCCACCCGCGTCTACCTGGAGCAGCAACGCGAGCGAATCCGCGCCGGGATGATCGAGTCGATGAAGATCCTGGACGGCTCGCTCACAGCCACCGTCGCCGCGCTCACTGGGCTGCCGTCTGAGCGGATCGCCGAACTCGGCGGCACCGGCGACTGGGATCGTTGACCGTGCCCGCCGCGCGTCCCACCCTGCGCTGCCTGCGTGAGGACCTGCACCTGCCGCTCCCGCCGGCTCGGATCCGGCTGGAGACCGTAAAGCACCCGCTGTTGGCCAAGGTCGGCGAGCAGTTCGCCGACCCCGACACCCCGCATGAGCGCATCCGCTCGATCGATGACGCCGTTTTGTTCAAGGCCAAGGTGCAGCGTTGGCGCGGCGCAATCTGGTGCGACGAACCCGAGTCCGAAGTCCCGGTCTGGCTGGTCGCCGCAGGCATCCGGGAGGACGGCTCCGGCGACGACTTCTACACGGCCCTGCACACCCGCGCCCAAGCGGCCAGACAGCGTTACAACGCCGAACACGACAAGCCGCTGACCACCGACACCCACTGTGCCGACTTGCTCCCGAACACCGATGACGCCGACCGGTACCGGATCGAGGCCGCTACCCGGTTCGCGCTGCGCTTGGACGCCACCATCCGCGACCTGGTCCACGGTTCGCTGCACGACGGCCACGAACACGCGGCCGACCTGGCCGGCTTCCGCCTCGGGGTGATCATCCGCGCTGACGACGGCCACGAGACCTACGCGGCGATCCGTATCACCGGCCCCGTCCCGCAGAACCTGACCTCCACCATCCTGCTCCTGATACCTGGCTGTGACCCGACTGCGTGGTTCCCTGAGTACGCCCTGCCCGAGCGCGACTTGCTACCGGCCGAGCAGATCTGGTCGAACCTCATGGACCCCAAGGCCGCCGCCCGACTCCTCGACCAAGAACCCTGATCCGTGCGGAACCAGCCCGGACCATGTCTGCCGGTGTTGCCATCAGAGTCACCGCCAAGGCCGCCGCAGCCGACGATCACGCCTCAGTGGTGACGCGAAAGATTACGTAGACGGCATGCCACCGGTCCGGCCCTCCTCGACCTCGGACGCCGGGGTATGTCGGATGCACTGGTGAAGTGGCGGAACCCGGCGAAGCGCCGCGGGTTGTCACCGGTATCCGCGACAATGACTACGTGACCGTTTCCACAACCGGAATCGTCGAACCTCGTCCGGGCGGGTCGGATCCGCCGGAACCGACGGCGTTCGGGATCGACGCCTTCACGTTGGACGACCGCCTGCGCCTGTTCCACTTCGCCGCGGCGGAGAAACGGCACGATTACCTGTGGCTGCTGCGGGCCTTCGATCGCGGCCGAGCGAACTACCAGGTGCTGCTGCACGCCGCCGACGCCCGCGACCTGCTGGCCGCCTTGGCCGCCGAGCATCCGGCGGCGGCGGCGGTCGGCGACGTGCAGCCGCTGCTCGACGCGCTTGCCGAGTGGCAGGTGCTGGACCGCAGCTACGACGGAACGCGCGCGGCGAACCTCGCCGAGTACCGCAACCGGCATTACGTGTATCAGTTCACGCAAGCCGGGTACCGCGCCTACCGGGCGGTCGAGGACGTTCTGGGCGCGAGCCTGGAGGACGCGCAGCTCTCGCGGCTGGTGTTTCCGGACATCCTCGCCGACCTCCAAGCCCTGGCCCAGGCGAACACGGCCGGGGACGCCGAGGAGGTCTACCGGAAGCTGTCCCGGCTCGACGGTGTCCTGGCCGACATGGCCCAGCGGGCCGCGCGCTTCTACCTGATGCTCGGCGACCTGGCGCGGACCAACGACACCAGGCCCGAGGTGTTCCTGGCCCACAAGGACGCGCTGCTGGCCCACATGCGCGAGTTCACCGCCGAGCTGGCCCGGTTCACGCCGCTGCTCGCCGGCGCCGTGGCCGAGGTCGAGTCGACCGGAGTCGAACGGCTCGTCGAGCACGCCGCCCTCGCCGACGAGCGCTTGTTCCGTACGATCGCCGAGCGCCATGCGGACTGGGCGCGGCGCTGGGCCGGGTTGGTCCACTGGTTCGCGGACGGCGAACACAGCGAGAGCGAGCGCCTCCAGGACGCCACGGTGACCGCCATCTCGGGGGTCCTCGCGCTGCTGCGCCGGGTGACCGAGTCGCGCCGCGGCGGGGTGAGCCGGGAGAGCCAGCTGCGCCACCTCGCGCAGTGGTTCGCCTCCTGCCCGGCCGACGAGGACGCGCACGCCCTGTTCCAGGCCACGTTCGACCTCGGCTCGCCCCGGCACGTCTCAGTCGCCCATCCCGATCCCGAATTGGTTCCGTCCCGGCTGTCCTGGTGGGACGCCGAACCGGTCGAGCTGTCCCGCACGCTGGTGCAGTCCGGCCGCGCGCCAGCGCTGCACGGTCCCGGCCGGATCGAACGGGACGACGCCCGGCGCCAGCAACTGCGCACCCTACAACTCAAGGCGCAGGCCCAGGTAAGGGCCGCCGCGTCCACGCTCGCTGCGGACGGCGTCTACGGACACACGCTCGACGAGCCGGAGACCCGCGCCCTGCTCGGGCTGCTCGACCTGGCTCTGGCCGCCCGCGTGCCGGTCAGCCGGAGCGTCGGCGGCGATCCGCCGTCGGTCCGGACCCACGGCGGATCGCACGGCGTGCGGCTGACCCTGATCCCGATCCAGGGCTCGACGACCGTGCGCACCGTCCGGGGCCGCCTACACCTGGACGGCCTGCGCCTGGAGATCACGGGGGTCGCACGGTGAGCGGGGCCGCGACCCGGGTGGCCGTCGACGTCGGCCCGCTCGAACTGGCCGAGTACCAGAAGGCCGTCCGGCTGATCCTGCGGCACCCCCTGGTCACCACGGTGTGGCCCGATGCCGGAGCGCTCCCGCTGGTCCGGCGCTGGGCCGATCAGCTGCGGGCCGACCTGCCCGAGTTGCTCGGCTACCGGCTGATCACCACCGCAGACACCGCCAGGCTCGTACGCGTACAGGACGACTTGGACGCGAGCCAGCCCGCGCTCACCCGGGGCGAGCGTCCTTTCGACCGAAGGCGCTACGCGTATCTCGTCCTCACGCTGGCCGCGCTCGGCCGCGCGGGTGCGCAGATCGCGCTGAGCGAACTGGCCGACACGGTCGCCGCGGACGCGGCGCGGATCGATGGCCTCGGCATGGACACCGAGCGCAAGCCCGACCGCGACGCCTTCGTCGACGCGGTGGCCTGGCTTGAGGCGCGCGGTGCGTTGCGCACCGCCGACGGATCGGCCGCTGCGTGGGCCGGTGACCCGGACAAGGCGGAGGCGTTGTACGACATCGACCGGGAGGTTGCCGGCGCGCTCTACCAGCCGAAGCGCGTCCTTCAGCACATGGCTTCGGTGACCGGGCTGCTCAACGGGACGACAGCCGAGGGCGTCGCCCACGGCCTCACGACACAGCGCCGTGCCGCAGCCCGGCGAGCACGCCGCCTGGTCCTTGAACAACCCGCCGTGTATTACGCAGACGTCGATGAATCCCTGCACGGACAACTGCGCGCGCCGGCGCTCGCCGAGGATCTGGAACGGCTCACCGGCCTGCCGGTGGAGCGTCGCGCCGAAGGCGTCACGCTGATCGACACCTCCGGGCGGTTCAGCGACGTCCGGTTCCCGTCCGGCGGAACCGTTGCGCAGGCCGCGCTGCTGCTCGCCGCGAAGATCGCCGAACAGACCGCGAAGCCGGGCGCCGAAAGGCTGCCCGCCGCCACGGCGGCGGAGCGGCGTAGGGACGCAGCGGCACGCATCGACAGTGCTCTGCCTGCACACCTGCTGTTCCAGAGCGCGCTCGACGGGCTCTCGGACGCCCCGGTGGACGATCGCCCGGCGGAGGCCGCCTATCCGTTCATCCCCGACACCTGGCTGCGGGCCACGACGCGGCGCCTGGTCGGCACCTACGGCGTCGGCATGTCGGGCGATCTGCGCGAGGATCCGGACCGGCTCACCTCGCGGGCCGTCGCGCTGCTCGCGGCGTTCCGCCTCGTCCGGCCCGTGGACGGCGGCGTGCTCGCGCTTGCGCTGCTCGGCAGGTACCGCAGCGTCACCGCGCAGGTGAAGACGCGCGCCCCGGCGATCGCGGCGCCGCGCACCGCCCAGCCGACCCCGTTAGAGACCAGCACCGAGGGCAGCACCCCATGACCGAGAGCACCGTGACCCAGCGCACCGTGACCGAGCGCTCCGCGTCCGTCCAGGACGCCGTCGCCGCCTCCGACCGGTTCCAGCCCACCCGCGCCGGGATCATCAACCTGTGGGACTACCGGGACGAGGAGTTCTCCTTCGCCGAGGGCTGGCTGATCCTGCGCGGACCCAACGGCTCCGGCAAGACCAAGGCCCTGGAGGTGCTGTTCCCGTTCGTCCTGGACGGCCGGATCGATCCCAAGCGGCTCAACCCCTTCGCCGCCGAGGACCGCACCATGAAGTCGAACCTGCTGTTCCGGGGGCAGGAGTCCGCGCTCGGCTACGTCTGGCTGGAGCTGCGGCGCCGCGACCGGGGCGACGCGGTCACCATCGGCATCGGCCTGCACGCCCAACGCCACCGCGACACGCCGGTGCGCTGGCACTTCATCGCCCCGGGCCGGATCGGCGAGGACTTCTCGGTGCTCACCGACGACGACCGGCCGATGACGAAGAAACAGCTCGCCGCCGAGATCGGCGCGGAGAACCTGTACGACTCCGCGGCCGACTACCGCGCCGGGCTGGACCGCCGCCTGTTCGGGCTCGGAGCGGACCGCTACGAGCAGATGCTCACCCTGATCCTGACCCTGCGCCGGCCGCAGCTGGCCAAGAACCTCGATCCGGTGAAGCTCTCCGACACCCTGTCCGGCGGACTGCGGCCCGTCGACGACGAGCTGATCGCCGAGGCGGCCCGCTCCTTCGACGACATGGAGACCGTGCAGCGCACACTGGAGGGGCTAGCCGCCGCGGACGAGGCCACCTCCACGTTCCTGGCCAGCTACAGCACCTACCTGCGCGTCCATGCCCGCTGGGCCGCCGACGCACTGACGGCCCGCAGCCGGACCGCCGGCGACAGGCGCCACGCGGTCGAGCAGGCCGTGGTCGAAGAGACTGAGGCACGGCACGCACAAACCGAAGCGGCGCAACGCCTCTCCCGGGCCGACAACGAACTCGCCGCGCTGCAAGCCCGCCTGTCCCAGCTCAAATCCAGCTCCGCGTATCAGGCACTGGAGCAGCTCGACGACCTGGAGCGACTGGTCCGCTCCCACCTGGAGAACGCCGAACGCGCTGCGACGGAACATCTGCGCCGCGCGGAGGCGGCGACTCGCGCTCGTGCCGAGTTGGAGCGCGCCGAGGCCAAGCTGACCGAGCTGAGCGCAACCGTCTCGCGGCGTGCCGCCGAACTGGCCGACCACGCGCTGTCCGCCGGAATCGGCTGGCAGCCCTCGGATACCGAGC
The DNA here is from genome assembly GCF_035946395.1 of Actinocrinis sp. Classification (NCBI taxonomy): domain Bacteria; kingdom Bacillati; phylum Actinomycetota; class Actinomycetes; order Catenulisporales; family Actinospicaceae; genus Actinocrinis; species Actinocrinis sp. Next base: position 8,479 of record NZ_DASYZI010000020.1, on the reverse strand, counting down.
CCACCGGGATGGCCGACCGGGTCGGCGCCCGGATCGCCGAGCGCCGTGAAGCCGTCAAGGCCGTCAGGGAAGCTCTCGGCGCGGTGCAGCGCGCCGAGCAGGCGCGGGACATCGCCCGGTCGGCGCTGGACCGGGCGCAGACAGCGAACGAGGAGGCTGAGGCCGCCGAGCGTGCGGCCGCGTCAGCCGTCGAAGACGCCCGGACCCGGTGCGGCGGCGAGCTCGATCGGTGGTGGACGCGGCACGGTGCCGTGCTCCCGCCGCAGATCGCCGACACCATGCGCGAGGCGCTCGCGGACGTTCTGGCTGCGGTCGGCGAGCCCGACGTCGCCACGCTCACCGACGTCTACTCCACGGCGGTCGGCCCCCATGCCGAGGGCCTGCGCGATCGACTGGCCGCGCTTCGCCCCGAGCGCGCTTCCGCCCAGGCCGAGCACGACGAGACCACCGCCGAACGGGACCGCATCGCCGCAGAGCACGACGACGCCCCGCCCGCCAGGCCGGGGCGGGATCCCGAACCGGCCGGACGGGCGGGTGCGCCGCTGTGGCGCCTCGTCCGCTTCGCCGACGGCGTGGCCGACCACGAGGCCGCCGGGCTGGAGGCGGCGTTGGACGCGGCGGGTCTGCTGGACGCCTGGGTCGGCCCGGCGGACGCGCAGGTCGACGCCGGAGAGAGCGCGGCCTGGCTGCGCATCGGGCCGCCCGCGCCCGGTCCAAGCTTGGCCGACGTCCTGGTGCCGGACACGGCTGCGGGCGAGCAGTCCCCCGTGGCGCCCGAGCGGCTCACCGCGATTCTGCGCTCGGTGGCGATCAGCAGCGATCTGGCGGCGCACCCCGCCGTCGTCACGGCCGACGGACGCTTCGCGCAGGGCGTTCAGGTCGGCGCACACGCCAAGCCGCACGCCGAATACATCGGGGCCACGGCCCGGCAGAGGCGGCGGCAGGCCCGCATCGCGCAGTGCGAGGCACGCCTGGCCACCCTCGCGGCCCGGCTCACCGAACTCGACGCCGAGACAGACGGCATCCGCAGCACTCTGGCGGCATGGGACGACGCGCGCGCCGACCTGCCCCGCACCGGCGGCATCGTCGCCGCGCTGGGGGATCTCGCCCGGGCGGACGCCGCCCTGCGCGTCACCCGCGAAGCAGTCGACCGACAGCAGAGCTCGTACGACGAATCGGTCGCAGCCGTCGGCGTCACCGAGCGGGCGCTGCACCGCACGGCCGCCGAACACCGCATCGCGCCAGCTTCGGCCGACGCCGTCGAGGAAGCGGTGCGCCGGTTCGAATCCGCTGCGCAGGCACTCGTCGCTGAGCGCGGCGCCGAAGACCACCAGCGGGAGTCGGCGGCGGGCGCCGAGAGCCGCCTGGAAACCGCCGAGCACGACGAGACCGCGGCCGCCGCCGCGCAGCGCAAGGCGCTGAAGCAGCACGCGGAGGAAGCCGCGAAGCTACAGGCACTGCGCGACACCATGGGAGAGGACGCTCAGGCCGTCCTGGCCCAGGTCCAGGAGGCCGAGACCGCACTCGCCGAGGTACAGGGCGAGGCCGAGCGGGCCAGGAACGCCGAGCGTGACGCGCTGACCGCCGCCGCCTCCGCCGCGACCAGGCTCGAAGGCGCGCGCGACGCCGCCACGGTCGCCGCCGGCGAAGAGGTCAAGACGGCTCGCGACCTGGCACCCTACGCCCAGCGCGAACTGCTGGACCTGCTCAAGTGCCCGGCCGGCCTGGCCTGGCCGGCCCAGGAGGCGGACTGGGCCGCGCCGGACAGCCTGCCGCCCGCCGTCACCGCGGTCCACGACGCGATCCTGGCCGCGACCCGCGACCTCGCTCCCACCGAGACCACGCTGAAGTCCTCGACCACCCGGCTCACCAAGGCGCTGGAGGACCTCCAGGCCCAGCTCGGAGCCGCCGGCACCGACTACCGTCCGGAATGGGACGGGGCCGACGGCGTCATCGTCGTGCGGATCGCCGACGACCAGGGGCCGCTGCCGGTCGGCGCGTTCGCGCAGCGCATCGCCGAGGCCCGCCGCGACCAGCAGCAGCTGCTGACCGCGTCCGAGCAGCGGATCCTGGAGGACGCGCTGCTGACCCGGCTGGCGCAGCAGATCCACGACCGCACCGTCGACTCCCGCGACCTGATCCGGCGGATGAACGCCGAGATGCGCACCCGCCGGATGTCCTCGGGCACGACCGTCGGCGTCAGCTGGCTGCTGGCCGACAACCTGGACGAGGAGCAGCGGGCCGTCTGCGGCCTGCTGGACGCCGACGCCGCCCGGCTCACCCCGGACGCACTGGCCCGGATGCGTGGCCACTTCGCGACCCAGATCAAGAACGCCCGGGCCCGCTGGCGCGACCGCCCGTACCGCGAACTGCTGGCCGAAGTGCTGGACTACCGCTCCTGGCGGCAGTTCGCCTTCCATCTCGTGCGCCCCGACCGCACCGAGGAGCGGCTGACCCGGGCGCGGCACAGCCGGCTCTCCGGCGGCGAGCAGTCCGTGTCGCTGCACCTGCCGCTGTTCGCGGCGGCGCACGCCATGCTCAACTCCGCCGCCCCGCACGCGCCCCGCCTGCTCGCCCTCGACGAGGCGTTCGCAGGGGTCGACGACACCGGGCGCGGCGAGTTGCTGAGCCTGGCCGCGCAGTTCGACCTGGACCTGTTCATGACCGGCTACGACCTGTGGGCCGCGCACTCCTCGGTGCCTGCGGCCGCGCACTACGACTTGGCCCACTCGCCGGTCGAGCACACTGTCAGCGCGCTGCTGCTGGTGTGGGACGGCTCCGAACTGCTCGCGGACGACGCGGGCGAGCTGGCCGCCGCGCTCGGCTCGCCCGGCACCCGCAGACGGCCGGTCGCGGCGTGAGCGGTCCGGGCAGCCCAAACAGCAGCCCGAGCAGCGCGGGCCCTAAGTTCCCGGCGCAGTTGCGCGAGCCGGGTTGGCAACGGCTGCTCGCAGCGGCACGGCGGCGACTGGAGCGCAACGGCTGCGCCGTCGAGGGCTCCATCGGGATCACCGCGCCTAGCGAGGCCGAGCGCCGGGTCGTCATCGGGATCACCGGCGCCTACCGGCCCGAGGGTGCGCGCCGACTCACGGTGGACCTGGCCGACCTCGACTCCGCGCTGGCGGCGGCACACGGATCCGGCCTGGTGGCGACGCTGACCGCCTTGAGCGGCCCGCTGCGAAACCGCGTGGCGGAACGCCGCTGCGAGGACGACGAGCGCGGACGCCTGATCACCGTGTTGGAGACGACGAGGTTCCACGGCGAGCCGTGGTACGGCCAGTGGACCGAATCGGTCGCCCGGGACGGCACGCTGACGCGGTCCGTGCGACGTGGCGGCACCCGTGCCGTCGAGAACGCGGTCCGGGCCCTGGAACTGATGCCCGCGGAGGAGGGCTCGCCACCGATGCCGTTGCCGGTACTGGCCGAACTCGCCGCCGGGGACACCAAGGCCCTGATCCCCGGCAGCCCGACGGCGACACTGGTGCTGCGAGCCCTCGCCTACCGGGCCGGTCAGGACGTTCCCCGCGATGCCGGGCAGACCCGGTCGCTATGGGAACGCTTCGGCGTCGTGGCGGACGACCTGGCCAGCCAGGTCCTGGTCCTGAACCTCGGCGTCGCGAGGGACCACGTCGTCGCGGGCTGGCTGGCGCAGGCGGCCGATCACGGCATCCCGTTCCGCCTGACCTTGCAGCAGCTGTCTTCGGGCGCCTTGGCCGTGACGTCGCCGATCGTCCACGTCTGTGAGAATCCGGCCGTCCTTCGCGCAGCCGCAGCCGAGTTCGGCGCGGACTGCGCACCACTGGTATGTACCGAAGGAGTGCCCTCCGCCGCCTGTCGGCGCCTGTTAGACGAAGCGGTGCGCGGCGGCGCCGCGGTAGCCGTCCGAGCCGACTTCGACTGGGCCGGCCTCCGAATCGCCGGGTCGCTGCTCTCGCTCCCAGGAGCGAAGCCGTGGCGTATGCGATCTGACGACTACCGCGACGGCCTCACGGCAGCCGACGAACACCTGCCCCTAACCGGCGCCCCGGCCGCCAGCCCGTGGGATCCAGGGCTCGCCGAGTCCATGGCCACCGCTGGCTACGCCGTCATGGAGGAGCGAATCCTGGCGGCGCTGCTGGACGACCTGTCCTGACGCCCCGCGGCTCACGGACCCGCAGCATCAATGCCAAGATCGGTAGCAGCAGCGACCGGATTCGCCAAGACGGGGACCGCCGTGTCACATGCGCCGCGCAGCCACATCCCGGCGTCGGCCAGGCCCGATTTGCCCTCACTCAAAGCTGCCGTCTGCCAAGCGCGCCAACGATCTGCTCGTCGCAGCCAGCGTCGGCGGCTAGTGGCATTCCAAATCCGCAGCACGGGCGTCCCCGGCAAAACACCGGATGCCGCGATCTCTCACCCGTCCCGCGCTCAGCGCTCGAAAGCGGCCACCAGTCCCGCGCAGACCGCGCACCTGACCGGGAATTCGAACAGGGCGAAGTCGCACTCGCGGTCGTCGATGTCGGCCGGGAGTCGGGACCGCCCGCACAGGGACGCGGCCCCCAGCGCGCTCGTCACGGGGACTGCGTGCGCTTTGCGCAGCATGCGCGCCGCTGGCGCCCGAGCCGTAGTGGTGGTCGGCCAACCGGTTCCGTACCTGGCGAAGAAGTCCACGCGAATCCAAGCGATGAGTGGCGGACGTGCGAGGGGGGCACGCGGCTCAAGCCGGCCCTGCGTGCCTGCGTTCGAGTCTGCTGAGCAGCACGCCGATCTCCTCGGCCACTCGATAGTAGGAGGACCGGGCGCGGCGCTCTCCACGCTGGGCGTGTTCGAGGCGTTCCCAGGCCTTGGCGGCGGCCGCGGATACCGGCGTTGTCAACGGCGCGTCCAACGCGTCTTGGAGGTGCTTGGATGCCTGCTCGATACGCTCGCAAGCTGCGCGCCACGCCTGCTGGGCGGCGCGCCGCCGCACGACGAGTTGGTCGCGGCTCTCGGGCTCCGGAATAGACGATTCAGGCGGAAAGGCGGGCCCAGGACCGCCGCGCCGTGACGCACTTACGCCCAGATGTCGAGAACTGGCTGTTGGCGGGGAGGCGTCCATGAGGACCGCCGATCTTCTCGCGAGCGCGAGACGGTGTTCGCCACACGATGAGGCGTAGCCTTCATCCTACATGCCTATTGTTACGACCCGTGATCGTCGCTCCGCAGACGGCGATGCAGGCCGCGACCCTCAGGCTCCTGCGACGTCAACGCAGCACATCGCCACCACGTGCCGGTCCCCACTCACCGCGCACATCAACACCCACGATCACGTCCCCACAGCAGCGCAACACTCCGCCGGTGCCGCAGGATTTGCCGCTAGAAGCAGCGCAACATCCGGTCAGCACGTGCAGCACCTCGACCACGTCGAAGTCGTCCACCGAGACATCCGCGAGATCAACGAAGACCTCAGCGATGCGTGCCTCGCCCGTCGCACCCACGACCGTGCACGCCCCGCCCCGCCCCACTGACGCCGACGCCGACGCCGACGCCGACAATCGGGAGCAACTGCCCGTACCCAACCGCACTCAGTCGCACCCCGAATCGTGTGCTGCCCCCGCGCTGCCCTCCAGCGCGTCCGAGACCGTGCGGTATGCGGGAAGCGCCCGCGTCAAGCGCACGATGCGGATCACCCGGGCGACATGCGGTCGCGCACCCGCCACCCGCAGCCAGCCGCCGTGTTGCACCGCCTGCCGTGACACCCGGGCCATCAGTCCGCACCCGTGAGCGTCGCAGAACTCCACCCCGGACAGGTCGACCACGATCCTGACGAATCCCTGCTCCACCAAGGCGAACAGCATCAGCCCGAGAGCCGTGGTGCAGGCGATGTCCACCTCGCCGACCATGGCGACGATCGCCTGATCCGCCCGTGTGTCGACCCCCACCCGCAGCCATGCCAGCGTATCCATCCGGGTCGTGTGCCAGCCCGTGTACTCGATGGCGTCCGGCCGCTTCGGACTCAAGCCAGGCGTCTGAGCCGATCGTCGAGCAATCATGGCCTACTCCGGTCCACAGCACGACAGGGACGTCACCAGGGTCCAGAGCGACACGGCCACTCTACGCGACCGCGGCGACACCCGGCGCGGGAATTCACCTGCGCCCACCGCCGCGACCCGCGCAAAACGAATAAAGAGGAGTATGCTTCGGGCACTCGCGGTATTTCGCACACTGAGAATCGAATCCGTGTCGCTGCGGGCGATGTGTGAGTCCGGATCGCCCAGCGGTCCGAGACGGGTGTCGCACGATGACCGACGACCTCTCCCAGCCGCCCACCGCCGCCGAGTCCGAGAAGCCTTCCGCGCAACCCACGACGACGCAGGCCAGGCCGACCCTACGCGATCTGTTCACCGGGGGCTGGAAGCGGCCGCAGGTCGCCCTGCCCACCGCGCTCGGCAGACCGCTGGCGCGCCTGACCGACGCGACCCGCACCACATGGCACCGCTGGATGCCCGGCGGCAGCGTGCAGCAGTGACGGCGACCTCGCCGACAGAACCAGCCCTCTGATAACGGCGCCGCGGTCGCCGCCCGCAGACCGGGACGCCGCCAAGGAGATGGTCAGGTTGGCACGCATCGGCAACAAGATTCGCGGCACGCGCGTAGGCGCGGGGCCCCGCGGCGACACGGAACGCGGGGCGCCGGCCGACAGGATCTGGATCGAATACTTCTGTTCTCAAGGCCATCGCTGCGTGCTCGGATTCGCCGCCCAAGCACAGATCCCGGAGCACTGGGTCTGCCCACGCTGCGGTCTGCCCGCAGGACGTGACCGGGACAACCCGCCAGCGATCGCACCCGCCTCGTACAAAACCCACCTGGACTGCGTCCGAGAACGTCGCACCGACGCAGACGCCGAACGCCTGCTGAACGAGGCGCTGGCCAGAGTGCGCAACTCCTGAGCTCCGCCCGCCCGGTAGCCCCCGGCCCTGCAAAGACCGGAGGCTACCGCTGGAGAGCTACCGCGTCAGCGGGCGCGGGCCCGGAAATTCTGGGATGCCTTGGCCGCTCCCCTAGAGGCAGACGGCAGGGAACTCGAAGCCCACGCGACTTTTCCACCGTCGGCTTTTCCGCCACCGACGCGTGCGGCACCGACTCCCGGCTTCTTCTCCGCGCCGCCGCTCTTCGTGGCGCCGCCACTGGTCGCGTTGGCGGGAACGTCGCGCCGGTCCCGGTCGTCGCGCCGGTCGCGGTTGCGGTCGCCGCCTTGGCGTCGGCGCCGGGGCTTGCCGACGGACGCGGCGCGGCCCCGGCGATCGGATCCGCCCGCGCCTTCGGGCGTGGCGGTGAGCGCGCCGGTGAGCATGGCGATCCGCTCGGGTCCGGCGAGGCTGCGCTCGCCCGGTGCCAGGGTGCTGATCAGCGGGTTACCGGGGGCGATACGGGTGGTGGTCGCCGTGATCCTGGCCTTGCGGGTCAGCTCGCGCACCTCGGCGACCTGGGCGTCGGTCATCAGGGTGACGACGGTGCCGGAGCCGCCGGCCCGCGCGGTGCGGCCGGAACGGTGCAGGTACGCCTTGTGCTCGACCGGTGGGTCGGCATGCACGACCAGTTCGACATCGTCCACGTGGATGCCGCGCGCGGCGATGTCCGTGGCGACCAGGGTGGTAGCCCGGCCCTGCGCGAACGCCTCCAGGTTGCGGGTGCGGGCACTCTGCGCGAGGTTGCCGTGCAACTCGACGGCGGGCACGCGCGCGGCGGCCAGCTGCCGGGCGAGCTTTCTCGCCCCATGCCGGGTGCGAGTGAACACGATCGTGCGGCCGGGCGCGCCGGCCAGTTCGATCAGGATCGGCAACCGGTGCTCGGCTTGGATGTGCAGCACGTGGTGAGCCATGTCCGGGACCTCGGTGTGCTGCGAGTCGACCGCGTGCGTAACCGGGTCGGACAGGTAGCGTCGTGCGAGTTGGTCGATGCCATGGTCCAGGGTGGCGGAGAACAGCAGCCGCTGGGCACGAACAGGTGTGGCGTCCAGGATGCGCTTGACCGTGGGCAGGAAGCCGAGGTCCGCCATGTGATCAGCCTCGTCGAGCACGGTGACCTGCACCGCGTCGAGGATCGCGTGGCCAGCGAGCAGGTGGTCGAGCAACCGCCCCGGACAGGCGACGACGAGGTCGACACCCGAGCGCAACGCAGAGATCTGCGGACCGGCGGACACCCCGCCGAAGATCACGGCAGTGCGCAGGCCCAGCGCAGCCGCGAGGGGCTTGGCGGCCTCGTGAATCTGCACGGCCAACTCCCGTGTCGGCGCCAGGACCAGCGCCCGCGGCCGGTTCGGGCGCCGTTTGGACGGCGCCGCGGCGAGGCGGGTGAGCACAGGCAGCAAGAACGCGAGCGTCTTCCCGGAGCCGGTGCGGCCTCGACCGAGCACGTCCCGCCCTGCCAGCGAGTCCGGCAAGGTCGCGGCCTGGATCGGGAACGCGGTCGTGATGCCACTCGCGTCGAGCAGCGCGGTCAGTACCTCGGGCACGCCGAG
>NZ_DASYZI010000019.1:0-5883 GCF_035946395.1 Actinocrinis sp. | reverse complement strand
CACCTACTCCGTGTCTGGGAGACGGCCGGGCTCGCCCGACGGTGCAGCCGAGCCGCCGTTCTCGCGGTTGTCACAGGGAACCGATGCATGCGGGCCACGCCGCGGACGGCGGGCCATCAAGTGAGCGCTAACATCTATAGGAATAGACGCAGAAACCAATAAACCATTGCATTACCAACGCAGCCCTCTTCCTTCTTCCCTCCGGCGCGGTCACGGCGGTCACGCAGGTCGTGCGAGCGCCCCGAAAAGCTTCCGCGCGGGGCAGTGCCCGAACGCGGCGGGAAGCTAGCCGCCGGTCCCGTTGCGGTCAACGTGTCGGCAATCGCCGCCGACAAAACTCGTGAAACCCGCCGAAAGTTGCACACAGCATCGCGCTCGTTACGCCGAACGGGCGGCGGACGCTCGCGGCGGGCCTGCTCCCGTCAGACAAAAGCGCAGCACAGCGCGACACAACGCAGCCGACCCATTACTCGATGTGCCGATCGGGTGGCGGTGCCGGTCGACAAGTGCTTGAATTCAAGGCGCTCGCCGGAAGTTCTGCCGACCCGGCGGGGGTGGAAACGCGCCTTGCCGGATGACGTGTCCGGGGCTCGCTTTACGTGAAACTTCAACCGCTGATATCACACATCACGCATGCAGGGGGCTTCAGGTCGAAATGGTCACTCGGTGTATGTCGACTCTTCGGACTTGGCCGGGGCGTTGCGCGCGGCTGTAGGTTCGCCCGCCGCTGCGCGTCAGCCGGCCCTGCGCCGCAGCCCTGGCCGAGTTCGAAGAGGGTGCATGCCCAGGTGGGCAATTACTGCCGCGTCACGCAGTAATCATCCGGCACTTCAAGCCGGTGACTCACTACCGGCTCGAAGCGCCAATCGGCACTACTGATCGGGCAATGTGAAGGGGGAATATCTGATGATTCATGCATTATCGTTCACTGCCGGCAAGCAGAGAACTGCCACGAAGAGGGCCGGCACGGCTCTCGGCCTGGCCGCGCTGCTGGCCACCGCCTCGCTCATCGCGGCCACACCGGCCAACGCCGATTCGCCGACCCGGGCCAGCACCGTGGACATCATCGGCACCGACAACGGCGTCACCGACTCATTCATCGTCGACACGAATGGCGATGTCACCGCCGGACTCGTCAAGATCCGATTCTCGAACCACGGCACCATGGACCACCAGGCACAGCTGTTCCGCCTGCACGACGGCGTCACCTACGCGAAGTTCCTCGCCGATCTGCACAGCTCCAACCCCTTCGTCGCGTTCTTCGCCGACTCTTCGGCGTTCGGCGGCGCGACCCCGATCGTCCCCGGCGAACACCAGACGGTCTGGGAGGTGATGCAGGGCGGCACCTACGCGGTCGTCTGCTTTGTCAGTGGCAGCGACGGTATCCCACACTTCCTGAAGGGCATGGTCGCCCCGCTCACGGTGACCGGGCAGCTGGCGCCCGAGGAACTGGCCGCGGTTCACCCGGCGGGTGAGGTCGCGGGCGTGATCAACGCCCACGACATGACCTACACGATGCCCTCGGTGATCCACAACGGCGCGCTCTACCGCTATCAGGACACGGACGCGCAGGACATCCACGAGCTCAACTTCGGCCGTCTGCTCCCCGGAAAGACCGTCGCCGACGCGAAGGCGTGGTTCGCCTCCCTCGCCAACCCGGGCGGGCCGTCCGAGCCGCCGCCGTTCACCGTCTCCGGCGGCTTCGGCGCGGAACTGCCCGGCAACGGCGGATGGCTGCGCGCGAACGTGGAGCCCGGCAACTACGTGGCGTTCTGCCTGGTTCCGGACGACCAGACCGGCCTGCCGCACGCCGCGATGGGAATGGTCGTCGGGTTCACGGCTGTATCAGATGACGAAGACGGCTGATCACTGAGGATCCGCAAGGCATGAGAAGCGGCTGCTCGGCCGGGCCTCACCCGGCCGGGCAGCGCACCCGATTCAGTACGCTGAGAGCGAATCCCGGGGCCGCTGGCGCGCCGATGCGGGGCGCGGTGCATAGGATGGGTTACTCAGGGTACCGATCTTCCCGGATGAGGTGGGTGACGTGACGGACTCCTACGCAGGTGGCCGCCGGATGGCCGACGGCGACTACGCGGGCGGTCTCAGCGACCACGTGTTCAGCCGCCTTTTGCGCAACCGGATCGTCTTTCTGGGCACGGCGGTCGACGACGTCGTCGCGAACAAGATCACCGCGCAACTGCTGCTGCTCGACGCGGAGGAGCCGGACCGGGACATCCGGCTGTACATCAACTCGCCCGGCGGGTCCGTCTCCGCGGGCCTGGCCATCTACGACACGATGAACTACATCGGCTGCGACGTCGTCACCGTCGCCCTCGGCATGGCGGCGTCCATGGGGCAGTTCCTGCTGACCGCCGGGGCTCCGGGCAAGCGTTTCGCGCTGCCCAACGCGGAGATCCTGATGCACCAGGGTTCCGCGGGCCTGGCCGGTTCGGCCTCCGACATCCGCATTCAGGCCAAGCAGCTGCTGCGCGGCAAGCGCCGCATGATCGAACTGACGGCCTCGCACACCGGACAGCCGGCGGAGAAGATCGAGAAGGACTCGGACCGCGACCGCTGGTTCTCCGCCGAGGAGGCCAGGGAATACGGGCTGATCGACGAGATCATCACCACGATCGACACTATTCAGAACTGACAGAACTCAATGCTCTTCAGAGCCGAACTGTGACGCGCGGGCCGGATCGGCGCCCGCGTACCACTGCTGGTGCTGGTGTCAGCCGATACCGCCTGACACCAGCAGGTTCTGTCCCGTCGCCCAGCCGCCGTCCGGACCGGCGAGGAACTGCCACCACGGCCGCCACGGCGGTCAACTGCTCCACTGCGCCCTCGCCGGCGACGTAGCAGGCTCCGCCCACGGCGGAGGTCGGGATGTCCTGTGTGCAACAGCGCGCCGGTGATGTCCCAGCCGCAGACCGGATGACTGGTCGATTCCATACTCTGCATTCCCGGTATATCGGGCATACCTGAAGTCAGCACACGACTTATCCCCCATTGCCTCGTAGCCAGCTCTGCGAGCAGCGCCGTCCGCGTGTGCCGACTTGCCCCTTCGTGTGCCGACTCACCCCTCCGCGTCAACGCCACAAGAGAAACCGGCGTCACGGCGAAAGTAGAGGCCTGACCGGCCAAGGACTTCTCCCGTTACCCGTTGAGACGATCTCAATAGGAATCGAGATATTTACGTCTTACCGGATCACCGCCGCCAAGGGACAGTAGGAACGTGAGCGCGGTACACCCCCTGTACCCCCTGCACTGACCCACTCAGAGGCCGGACGCAATCGTCTGCCGACCTGACGCAGGGCTGCCGCTCCATCATCCGTCCGATCCCCCGTCTGTTCGCAGAACACGGACCCGGATCGTGCTGCACCCGCCAGCTTCGTCTGGTGCGCCACCGAATGGAGAACACGTTGGCCAGCGCTTTGGGCACCCTCAGGGGCCGAATAATCACGCCGAGCACCTCGTCCGGAAGCTTCGAGAAACGCGGCTTCCACGTCAAGAGCCTCAACACCCGGGACTCGCTGGAGACCGTCGGCAAGATGTTCATGGCCGGATACGCCTGCGCCGCCGCGGCCGGCACCGTGGCCGAGGCAGAACACTGCATCGCGCAGCTTCCCTGGCAGTACCAGGGCTTCGCGTATGAGGGCGCTGGGATGGGCTACGCGGTCCGTGACGGGCTGCCGTTCGGAAGCAGCCACCACGTCGCCGACTTCCTCAGGGACCGGATCGACGGTCATGTCTACATGATCTACGTCGGGGTCGGCTGGGCCATGGCCCGCCTACCACGATTCCGCTGGAAAACACTCGACAACGCCATGCCCGACCCGATCTTCCGCTGGCTCGCCCTCGACGGCTACGGCTTCCATCAGGCGTATTTCAAGACCAACAAGTACGTGCACCAGCATTACCAGGAACCGGAGTTCCCGTGGCCCGGCGAAGGCCCCGCCACGTACGCCAACCGCGTGATCGACCAGGGCATCGGACGCGCCATGTGGTTCGTCGGTGGCGCCGAGCCCAACCGCGTCGCCGACATGATCGACAAGTTCCCCCAACCCCGCCACGCCGACCTCTACGCCGGCTCCGGCCTGGCCGCGACATACGCGGGTGGCGCCAACGAAGGGGAGTTGCGGACCTTCCTGCGCCGAGCCGGGGCGTACGCGCCCCACGTGGCACAAGGCAGCGTCTTCGCCGCCGCCGCCCGAGTGGAAACCAACCTGGTCACCGAGCACACCGGCCTGGCCACCAGGGTGCTGGTCGGCGTGACACCACAACAGGCCCGCGAAATCTTCCGCGACTCCCGCCCAGCACCGAAACCCGACGGCGACACCCCAGCCTTCGAACTGTGGCGCCAACGCATCTCCGCCGGAGTGGCCACGCTCCAGGCCGCGAACCCGTAACATCCACCGGGGCTTGAATGCGGGAGCACATATGTTCAAGCCCAACACCAGTACCAATGCCAGTACCAGTACCAGTTCCTCGTATCAACCGACAACCACTTCGCTCCGCGGGGCGGACGGCATCCTGCCGCCACCATCGTGGGCGTCCCACTCGTTCCAGGAGCTGATATGACTCATATCGATTTGGGGCCCGACGAAGCCCAGTTCCCCGGCATCACCGGGCTGCTCAAGTACCGTCCGGAGACGGCGAAGCCGCTCAATGAGCTTGCTGAGGTGCTGCTGCGCAGCGAGCACTCCCTCACACGCGGCGAGCGGGAGATGATCGCCGCGTACGTCTCCGGACTGAACGACTGCGAGTTCTGCCGCGATTCGCACTCCGCGTTCGCGGCGGCGCAGCTGGAACCCGGTATGTCCCTGGTGCTCCAGGTGCACACCGATCCCGCACTCGCTGCGATCAGCCCGAAGCTGCGGACACTGCTCAAAATCGCCGAAGCGGTGCGTGAGAGCGGCAGCAAGGTCACCACCGAGCTCATCGACGCCGCGCGGGCCGAGGGCGCCACCGACGTGGAGATCCACGACACGGTGCTCATCGCGGCGGCGTTCTGCATGTACAACCGGTACGTGGACGGCCTGGGCACCCTCGTAGCGCAGAACCCTGAGTTCTACGCTGCATCGGCGCAGATGATCGTCGAGGTCGGATACGTCGGCTGAAGCCGTGCACCGGTCGGCCGACTCGCCGGCCGGTCGATACGCGCTCACGTGGCCGGCACCGCGCTGAACCGGGATCAGGGTCCTGACTGATCCCGGACACGCCCGGTCATTCTCGCACCCGCCCGCCGAACGGCCAGTTGTGCACCTCGATCGCGTCGTACCGGTCCGCGGTGAGGACGGCGCGCCGTGCCCGCAGACGGCGAGAGTTACGGCAACAGTTACGGCGTAGGGCGTGGGGCGTAGGGCTTGTCAGCGAATCCATCCACGCGCACAGCCACCACGGCCCTGCGCCTGCAAGCCGGGCATGAAATCGCGTCGGCCCACGTTGGCAAGTCGCAAAGGTTGCGACGACTGGAAAGGCCCATGATCGTGGAGATCCCGGAGCGCGTGCGCGAGCTGCTCGAACGACCGGTGCTGGTGAACCTGGGGACCACTCGCCCGGATGGAGCACCTCAGGTCAATCCCATGTGGTTCGTGTGGGACGGCGAGTTCATCTGGTTCACCCACACGAACTACCGGCAGAAGTACAAGAACATCGCGCACGAGCCGCGGGTGTCGATTTCGATCATCGACCCGGAAAACGTGTACGGCTACGTGGAGATCCGCGGCATCGTCGACCATATCGACCCCGACCCGGAAGCCAAGCTCTACCAGCGGCTGTCGGAACGCTACGACGGCACCGCGGTGACCCCCGCGGACGCCGAACAGCGCGTGGCCATCGCCGTACGACCGACCAAGATCCATCAGCAGTAGACAGACCCGG
>NZ_DASYZI010000018.1:0-5380 GCF_035946395.1 Actinocrinis sp. | reverse complement strand
AGGTGGGGGCGGGAGTGAGTGCGGGGGTGGCGGGAGTGGCCTCGGTAGGGGTGAGGGCGGAGGGTGGGGGCGGGGGTGGGGTGGTTAGGGCGGATAGGTATGGATACGGGTGCGGGTGTTGGTGCTGGGGGGTGGAGGTTGCCCAGTCGGGGTGGGTGATTGGTAGGTACAGGGTGAACGCGCTGCCCTCGCCTACTGCGCTCTGCGCGGTGATCGCGCCGCCTAGCAGCTGGGCGATTTCGCGGCTGATCGACAGGCCTAGGCCGCTGCCGCCGTACTTGCGGCTGGTGGTGCCGTCGGCCTGTTGGAACGCGCCGAAGATGGTCTCCAGCTGCTGCTCCGGGATGCCGATGCCCGTGTCGCGCACGCGGAAGGCCAGGGCTGGGCCGTAGCGGCGGGCTGCCGGCGGGAGTTCCTGGGGGCGGGCCGGGTCGATGCGCAGTTCCACTTCGCCGGCTTCGGTGAATTTCACCGCGTTCGACAGGAGGTTGCGCAGGACCTGTCGCAGTCTGCTGTCGTCGGTCAGGAGTTCGCCGGGGACGCCGCCGGCGGTGCTCACCCGGAATTGCAGGCCCTTCTGGGTGGTCAGCGGGTGGAAGGTGGCCTCGACGTAGTCGAGGAGCCGGCGCAGCGAGACCCGTTCGAGCGAGACGTCCATCTTTCCCGCCTCGACCTTCGACAGGTCGAGAATGTCGTTGATCAGCTGGAGCAGGTCCGAGCCCGCGGAGTGGATCACTCCGGCGTACTCGACCTGCTTGGGCGTCAGGTTGCGGGTCGGGTTCTGCGCGAGCAGCTGCGCGAGGATCAGCAGGCTGTTGAGGGGGGTGCGCAACTCGTGGCTCATGTTGGCCAGGAACTCGGACTTGTACTTGGAGGCCAGGGCCAGTTGGCGGGCGCGTTCTTCCAGTTCCTGGCGGGCCTGTTCGATTTCGAGGTTCTTCGCTTCGATGTCGCGGTTCTGGCTCGCGAGCAGGGCTGCCTTCTCTTCGAGTTCGGCGTTCGAGCTTTGCAGCTCCTCTTGGCGGACCTGGAGTTCTCCGGAGCGTGCTTGGAGTTCGGCGGCAAGGCGCTGTGACTCGCCGAGCAGTTCGTCTGTGCGGGCGTTGGCGACGATGGTGTTGACGTTGACGCCGATCGTTTCCATGAGCTGTTCGAGGAAGGCCCGGTGCACCGGGGTGAAGGGACGGACCGACGCGAGTTCGATCACGCCGAGCACCTGGCCCTCGACGACGATCGGCAGCACGATCAGGCTGGCCGGGGCGGCGTGGCCGAGGCCGGAGGAGATCGCGACGTAGCCGGCTGGCAGGTTGTCGACCGCGATGATCCGGCGGCTGCGCGCCGCCTGCCCGACGAGGGACTGGCCGAGCCTGAAGCGGGTGGGCCGGCTGGGTCCGCCCGGGTCGCCGTACGAGCCGATCAGGCTCAGTTCGGTGCCCTCGGGCGTCTCCTCGGCCAGGAAGAACGCGCCGTACTGCGCACCGGCCAGCGGGGTGAGCTCGTCCATGATCAGCTCGGCCACCACGGCCAGGTCCCGGCGGCCCTGCATCAGACCGCTCATCCGGGCCAGGTTCGACTTGAGCCAGTCCTGGTCCCGGTTCGCCCTGGTGGTCTCGCGCAGCGACTTGACCATCGCGTTGATGTTGTCCTTGAGCTCGGACACCTCGCCGGACGCGTCCACGGTGATCGAGCGGGTCAGGTCGCCCTCGGCGACCGCGCTGGTGACCTCGGCGATCGCGCGCACCTGCCTGGTCAGGTTCCCGGCCAGCTCGTTGACGTTCTCGGTCAGCCGCTTCCAGGTGCCGGATACGCCCGCGACCTCGGCCTGGCCGCCGAGCCGCCCCTCGCTGCCCACCTCGCGGGCGACGCGGGTGACCTCGGCGGCGAAGGAGGAGAGCTGGTCGACCATCGTGTTGATGGTGGTCTTGAGTTCCAGGATCTCGCCGCGGGCGTCGACGTCGATCTTCTTGGTCAGGTCGCCGAGCGCCACCGCCGTGGTGACCTGCGCGATGGAGCGCACCTGGCCGGTGAGGTTGTTGGCCATGACGTTGACGTTGTCGGTTAGGTCTTTCCAGGTGCCGGAGACGCCGCGGACGGTGGCTTGTCCGCCGAGGTTGCCGTCGGTGCCGACTTCGCGGGCGACGCGGGTGACCTCGTCGGCGAACGCGGAGAGCGGGTCCACCATGGTGTTGATGACGTCGGCCAGCGCCTGGACCTCGCCCTTGGCCTCGACGGTGATCTTGCGGGTCAGGTCGCCCTTGGCCACCGCCTCGGCCACCTGGGCGATGGAGCGTACCTGGCTGGTCAGGTTGGACGCCATGACGTTGACGTTGTCGGTGAGGTCTTTCCAGGTGCCGGAGACGCCGCGGACGGTGGCTTGTCCGCCGAGGTTGCCTTCGGTGCCGACTTCGCGGGCGACGCGGGTGACCTCGTCGGCGAACGCGGAGAGCTGGTCGACCATCGTGTTGATGGTCTCCTTCAGTTCGAGGATCTCGCCGCGGGCGTCGACCCGGATCTTCTGGGTCAGGTCGCCCTTGGCGACCGCCGTGGTGACCTCGGCGATCGAGCGCACCTGCGCGGTGAGGTTGTCGGCCATGACGTTGACCGACTCGGTGAGGTCCTTCCACGTACCGGAGACGCCCTTGACGTCAGCCTGTCCGCCGAGGCGTCCTTCGGTGCCGACTTCGCGGGCGACGCGGGTGACTTCGGCGGCGAAGGAGGAGAGTTGGTCGACCATGGTGTTGAGGGTGTTCTTGAGTTCCAGGATCTCGCCGCGCGCCGCCACGTCGATGGTGCGGGTCAGGTCGCCCCTCGCCACCGCGGTCGCGACGGCGGCGATCGCGCGGACCTGCGCGGTGAGGTTCCCGGCCATGAAGTTCACCGAGTCGGTCAGGTCGCGCCACGTGCCGCCGACGCCGGGCACCTGCGCCTGGCCGCCGAGGCGTCCTTCGGTGCCGACTTCGCGGGCGACGCGGGTGACTTCGGCGGCGAAGGAGGAGAGTTGGTCGACCATGGTGTTGAGGGTGTTCTTGAGTTCCAGGATCTCGCCGCGCGCCGCCACGTCGATCTTCTGCGACAGGTCGCCCTTGGCCACCGCGGTGGCGACCTGCGCGATGTCGCGCACCTGCGTGGTGAGGTTGCCGGCCATCGCGTTGACCGAGTCGGTCAGGTCTTTCCACGTGCCGGAGACGCTCGGCACCTCGGCTTGTCCGCCGAGGCGTCCTTCGGTGCCGACTTCGCGGGCCACCCGGGTGACCTCGGAGGTGAACAGGGCGAGCTGATCGACCATGCCGTTGAACACGGTGGCGATCTCGCCGAGCACTCCGTCGCCGGTCTCCGGCAGCCGCGTGCCGAAGTCGCCGTCGCGCACCGCGGTCAGCCCGGCCAGCAGTTGGCGCAGTCCCTGGGCCTCGCCCGGCTCCGCGATGTTCGGCCCGCCGTTCGGCGACCCGCCCCGGGTTCTCGCGACGGCGTCGCCACCAGTCCTGCCGGCCATAGCGGATCCCACCCTCTCGCCAGACGCGACCACACCGCGAGCATTCGTGGTACCCGCAGACACGGGATGTCATGTGTTCGCGCTGCTTTCCGCACACGTTATTTCACGTGAGCGCGGGTGTGCGACCGTCCGAGCGCCCTCGGACCGGCCAAACACCTTGCTTGCCGCAACTAAGGTTCTCTAGTGTGGCGGTGTGAGTACTACTGAGAGAGCCTCAGAATCGCAGCAGTCGCCGGAGCCGGCGAAGCCAGCGCAGTCACCGAGGTCAGTGGAGTCACGAGGGTCGGCAGGGTTACCGGGGCCGGCAGAGCTACCAGGGGCGGCGGCAGCGTCGGAGCCACTCCAATCGCTCCGGGCGCCTCTGTCTTCGCAGGACGCAGGGCCGAGCCCGTCTCCGCGTCCGGATGGTCGGCGTGAGCCGGGCGCGCGGTACAAGTGGGTCGCCCTCTCGAACACCACGCTCGGGATGTTCATGGCGGTGCTCGACGGCTCGATCGTGATCATCGCGCTGCCGGCGATCTTCCGCGGCATCGGCCTCGATCCGCTGGCCGCCGGGAACATCGGCTACCTGCTGTGGATGATCATGGGGTACCTGCTGGTGACGGCGGTGCTCGTGGTGGCGCTCGGGCGGCTCGGCGACATCTACGGCCGGGTGCGGATCTACAACCTCGGCTTCGCCGTTTTCAGCGCCGCCTCGCTCATCCTCTCGCTCGATCCGCTGCACGGCCCCGGCGGCGCGCTCTGGCTGATCGGATTCCGCATCGTGCAGGCCGTCGGCGGGGCGATGCTGATGGCCAACTCGGCGGCGATCCTCACCGACGCCTTCCCGGCCAGCCAGCGCGGGATGGCGCTGGGCGTGAACCAGATCTCGGCGCTGACCGGGCAGTTCCTCGGCCTGGTCGCGGGCGGGGTGCTGGTCACCGTCGACTGGCGCGCGGTGTTCTGGGTCAACGTGCCGATCGGCGTCGTCGGCACGATCTGGTCGTACCGGACGCTGCGCGAAGTCGGCACCTCCCGGGCCGCGCGGATCGACTGGCCCGGCAACATCACGTTCACCTGCGGCGCGCTGGCGCTGCTGGCCGCGATCACGTACGGCATCCAGCCGTACGGCGGCGACTCGACCGGCTGGACGAATCCGCTGGTGCTCGCCCTGCTCTCCGGCGGCGCGGCGCTGCTGCTGTTGTTCGGGGTGATCGAGAACCGGGTCGCCGAGCCGATGTTCCAGCTCGGCCTGTTCCGTATCCGCGCGTTCGCCGCGGGGAACGCCGCGGCGCTGCTGACCGCGATCGCCCGCGGCGGCCTCCAGTTCATGCTGATCATCTGGTTGCAGGGCATCTGGCTGCCGCTGCACGGCTACGACTTCGCCGACACGCCGCTGTGGGCGGGGATCTGTATGCTGCCGCTGACCGGCGGTTTCCTGGTGGCGGGACCGGTGAGCGGTTATCTGTCCGACCGCTTCGGCGCGCGGGTCTTCGCCACGAGCGGGCTGGTGCTGATGGCCGGGGCCTTCTTCGGGCTGCTGCTGCTTCCGGTGAACTTCCCGTACGGCGCGTTCGCCGCGCTGGTCTTCGTCAGCGGCATCGGCCAGGGCATGTTCTCCGCACCCAACACCTCGGCGATCATGGGCAGCGTGCCCGCGCAGCGGCGCGGCGCCGCCTCCGGGATGCGCGCCACCTTCCAGAACTCGGGCACCTCGCTGTCCATCGGGATCTTCTTCTCGCTGATGATCATCGGGCTGGCCGACACGCTGCCGCACACGCTCAGCTCCGGCCTCCAGGCGCAGGGCGTCCCGGCCGCGGTCGCCGGGCAGGTCGCCACCCTGCCGCCGGTCGCCACGCTGTTCGCCGCGTTCCTCGGCACGAACCCGATCGGCCACCTGCTGGGACC
>NZ_DASYZI010000017.1:0-3173 GCF_035946395.1 Actinocrinis sp. | reverse complement strand
TTCCCCTCCATCATCGTTCACAGCCACGGTCGGAACTACAACGCGGAAGTGGTCAAGCCGACCGGCATCGTTCCCCAGCACACGACGGGCAGCGCCCACGCCTCAGGCGCCATGCCGAACGTGAATGCGGACACCACCGTGTACCCGCCCAACACCTCGACCAGCGGACTGAGCTACCACGGCGGCCCGCTCGAACTCACGCCGCACGTCTACCTTGACTTCTGGGGCACTCAGTGGCAGAACGACCCCAACGGCGTCGTGAACTACATGATGAACCTGTTCAACGGGCTCGGCGCCTCCGGTGACAGCTGGTCTACGAGCACCAGCCAGTACCGGGACAGCAACGGCAACGCCCCGGCCTTCACCGGCGCCGTGCTGGCTGGAGCCATCTATGACTACAGCGGCGCAGCTCCCGCCTCCGCCTCGCAGTCCGACATCGCGAATGAGGCCAACTTCGCCGCGTCCTACTTCAAGGCCTCCGGGACGAATGTTGACATAGTCGTGGTCAGCCCGAGCGGCACCCACCCCGACAACTTCCCGAACGCCGGATGGTGTGCCTGGCACTCGTGGACCGGCAGCGTTGGGTACACGAACCTCCCGTACGTCCTCGACGCCGGCGGAAGCTGCGGCGCCAACTCGGTGCAGAACGCGCTCGACGGGTTCAGCATCGTCGCCGGGCACGAATACGCCGAGGCGGTGACCGATCCGGTCCCCGGCTCAGGCTACCTCGACAGCAACGGCGAGGAGAACGGCGACCTGTGCGCCTGGGACCACCTGGAGACCGTGTCCCTGGGCACCGGCGCCTTCGCCATGCAGCCGCTCTACAGCAACAGCGCGGGCGGTTGCGTCTATAGCAGCGGCGGCGGGACCTCAGGGCAGTGGACCGGCACGATCGTCAACGCCAACGGCCTGTGCATGGACGACCGATCGTCGAGCACTGCGCTGTTCAACCCGGTCCAGGTCTGGACCTGCAACAACACCGGCGCACAGCAGTGGACGGTTGTGCAGGCCGGCAGTACGATCCGGGACTTCGGCATGTGCCTGGACATCAACGGCGGCGGTACGGCGGACGGCACGACAGTCGACCTCTACACCTGCAACAACACCGGCGCACAGGTCTGGATCCCGCAATCCGGCGGTCAGCTCTACAACCCGCAGTCGAACAAGTGCCTTGACGACACGAACTACGGTGGATCGGGCACCCAGTTGCAGATCTGGGACTGCACCGCCAACGACTCGGCCCAGAACTGGACCCTGCCGGCAGGCGCCATCTGAATGCCCTAACATGACCACTTTATGGCAATAGATTGACATCTGGGCGTCCCTTCTCGATCTGGAGAGGGGACGCCCCGCGAGACTCGCCCGGACGGCAGCCCGTTCAATGTCGCGACCGGCTTGACGCACGTTCGGCCGTTGCATCGTGTGGGGCTCGAAAATGCGATGCGCACAGTTTGAGCAGATGGTTCGGGTGCCGGGCTGACAGTGTCAGACTGCTGTGGCGGTCCAGTATTCGTGGGTGATGCCGCCGAGAATCGCATGTCGGCGGAGGCGATGTTCGGCCAGGTTGATCGGTCTAGGCGGTTCGTGCTCGGTTTGGTCGGGGGTCAGTTGTCCGAGGCTTCGGTGTGGTCTGCTGTGCGAATAGTGCTGCAACCATCTGGTTAGCGCGCGCCGTGCGTGCTCCTCGTGGAGGATGAGGATCCTGTCGAGCAGCGCTCGGCGGATCGTGCCGATCATGCGCTCGCAGATGGCGTTCGCGCGTGGTACCTGGACCAGGCTGCACAGGACCTGGATGCCTTCGGCCTTGAAGACAGAGTCGAGGGCACTGGTGAAGCGGCTGTCACGATCACGGATGAGGTATTTGGTCGGTGTGGCGCTTCGACGCGTCACGGCGCACAGCCACCGCCAATTCATCGAGAAGGCGCTGGGTGGTTCGGTAGACAACTGAGAGAATAGAGAATCATGCCTCGATCATGACCAGCCAGCAGCGGCCACGGGGGCGTTCAGCCCGACCGATACAGATCCCATAAACGAGCCGCACGGCATCCTGCACACCGACTACCGCCGACCTCTACACACCTGTCCCGACGCCCTACACGCCGTACTCGGCCTGCACTGGTTCACCGCAAGACAATGTTCTGCATAACCCTCTGCCTACCGGGCCGGAAGGCATGATATTCGGCCAAGGAACGTACTCGTGTGGCAATGCCCTGCTTCCCACGTTGCTAAGCTTTCTGCGATACCTCGGAAACTACTTGCTGGCTGCGCCCCGGTGTTCTTCACGGTACTTGACTGGCCTCGTGCCGTGAGGAAGACCGCAATCCGCCAGCTTGCACTCGGTGACCCTTCAAGGAGCAGTGTCGATGTCGAATCCGCAGTTGGTGATCCCGCCGGCGTATGGCAAGTACCTGGATCAGGTGTGGTCGGGTGAGGCCCCGTTGACCGAGTTGCGGCCTGGTGTCTCGTCTCGGGATGGTCTGGTTCCGATTTACGAGCACGCGCGGGTGTACACGGGTTTTGCCAATGTGGTGGTGTTCGACACTGGTGATGGGCTGGTGATGGTGGATTCGGGGGAGTGGCCGACGGCGGGTGATTTGCATCGTGCTGTGCGTGAGTGGTCGACGGAGCCGGTTGCTGCGGTCGTGTACACGCACGGCCATGTAGATCATGTTTTCGGTGTGATGTTGTTTGATGGGGAGGCGGCTCAGCGTGGTGCGCCGGCGATTGAGGTGATTGCGCATGAGGCGGTGGCGGCGCGGTTTGATCGGTACAAGCGTACGGCCGGGTACAACAGTTGGATTAATCGTCGCCAGTTCCAGATCCCGGACCTGAACTGGCCGCAGCAGTACCGGTACCCGGACACCGTGTACCGCGATGCCATGACCTACCGTCGGGGTGAGTTGACCTTCGAGCTCGTGCACGCCCGCGGTGAGACGGATGACGCGACCTATGTGTGGGTCCCCGAGTTGCGCACCGTGTGCACTGGTGACCTGTTCATTTGGAACACCCCCAACGCGGGCAACCCGCAAAAGGCCCAGCGTTACCCGTTGGAGTGGGCGGCGGCGTTGCGCGAGATCCAGCGGCTCGGCGCCGAGGTGCTGTTGCCGGGGCATGGCGTGCCGATTGTGGGTGCGCAGCGCATCGAGCTGGCGTTGGGTGAGACGGCGGAGCTG